>CAZSIH010000042.1:3317-16699 GCA_964606925.1 uncultured bacterium | reverse complement strand
AACCATATTCCAATCACCTGCATGTGGGATTGATATTGTAATTTCCGCATCAGGATTCAGCACTTCTAAATTCAAAGAAACGACTTTCACAAGTTGAATTGCATTTTCAGGAAATACCGTAAACATGATAGTATTTGTAACTCCCTCATTTGGGATATTTCCCGAAATGAATAATTCTGCTTCTTCTCCTGAATTAATTTCCACTGATCCCGAATCAGAGAACCATCCTAAATCATCCGACAAGGTGTAAAAATAGTTTTCATTCTGCCATCCTTTATTTATGATTCGGTATACCAAAGTAACATCTCCAGGTGCTAACTCAAGAATGGGACCATCTGGTCCCTCCGTAAAATCTGGCTGAATTATAGCGAATGCCTGCCTATATAATCTTGGAATTCTTTCAGACCTGTATGTAGAACCCTCCTGGTCCGGTAACACCTCCCAAATAATTTCATTTTCCGGAGAAACTTCTACAATGTAATTACCCACGGTGGAAGTCAATAATGAATTCCCGTTTGAAAGCCGGTCACAATCGCTCATTAATCCGCTTCCCAATCCGCTGGGCAAAATATATTCCCAGACCATTTCCGCATGGGGAATTGAATCAGTCTCTGACACAGAAATTTCCAATCCACGGGAAACCAGGGAATCATTTTCAATTCCGTTATCATACATCATCAGATTTCCATTTTCCAGAACCTTAATTGAATGCTGACCGGAAAACCCCAAATCAGTTCCAACTGTTACATCTCCGCTGGGCATTTCTTTCCCCATATTCCAAATTATCTCTCCGGAAGGATAATCAATTTTTGCTATTCGTGACATATTCCTTACAGACAGATAAACAACATTTTCAACTTCATCAAACCAAATTGCGTTACTGTGAGTCCATTCAAAAAAAAATTCCGCAGGACTCAAATGTACAAATAATAATTCGTAGGATTCCTGATTCCAATCAACCAAATCAAAATGATCAAACACACTCCAACTCCATACCTCATTCCCGTCATTATTCCATTCCACAATGCGATCACCAAACCAGGGAAGTGAATCAACAAAAGCATAATTTTCGGGAACTTCAACATCTTCAGGAATAGGCAGCAGAGTATCCTGAATGGTGAGTGCCAACACATTTCCGTTTGGCATAGGAAATACATCATGGTGAACACCAAATAATTCAAGATTCCCCGGACCTTCCCAAATCAGGTCATTGTTAATCCCCATTTCAAAAGTTCTGCCGGGCAAATTGATCTCTCTTCCTTCTGCAATTCCTATAAAATTACCATTTTGTAAAAAATGGGAAAATTGCATGAGATAACTAAACCCGTTTGACCAAACAATATCACTATGAGCAAACCAAACGGGGTTTCCATGGATATCAATTGCATAAATTATTCCTTCACCCAATTGATCCATTACGGTAATACCATCTGCAACAGATAAAGAGTCATAAATTGAAACGTCCAGTGACATTATTTCTTCAGGTAGAGTTTTGGTGTGAAAAATTCCAATTTCACTCCATTCTCCAAAATCCCCCATTGGATTGATTGACCTGATCCTCCAATTATAAGACGTGTTCCAATGCAATCCTTCCTCCAAAATTGTCAGTAAAGTTGAATCAATTAAATCAACAGTTGGATCCTGAAACCCGAGAGAATCGTTTTCGGATACTTGTAATTGATAGGAAACTGCAGTGGATTGTTGCTCCCACTCAAAATATACATGGATGGTATTCAGGCTGTCATTATAGGCAGGTGAGATCAGTTGTGCAAAAACAAAACAGGATGAAATGATAAATAAATTGATTGATCTCATGAAAATTTAACAACTGAAGGAAAAATTAGTATAGAAATTTAAACAGATGTGTTGGATTTTTAAATTTATCTCTATTTAATCAACATTAATTTTTCTACTTTTGAAAAACTTCCTGTTTCCAATATCAAGAAATACACCCCGCTGGAAACTCCGGTGGCATTCCACTTGACACTGTGATTCCCAGGAGAAAGTTTTTCTTCCACCAGGATTTCTACCAATTTCCCGGTGATATCATAAACCTGTAGAGACGTACCGGTGGTAGGTCTTGAGACGTTTGACCCAAACGTCTCTACACCCACAGAAAATTGAATTGTCGTCACCGGATTAAATGGATTGGGATGAGCGGGAAAAAGAGCGAACTCTGTGGGAATCTGGGGAGATGTGGATTTTCTTAAAATCAGTTCAGAAACATCACCGGAAATTTCTAATTCCCCGGCACCAGACAGATTGAATTCTTCACCGGTTTTTTCATTGACCAATGTCCAATCGCATGATACTGATCTTTGCGAAAGTTCAAAACTTTCGCAAAGGTGTAAATCGTAATTTATATTTAAAACATCGTCAGAATTCATCACTTCAATCAAACAATCATCCAATTCGCAAAGTTTTGAGCCACCGGAAAAACGGATGTCAGAGGATGGTGCTGGGGGTTTAGGCGGTAGCGAAAAACTCAAGGGATTTTCCACTTCAATTTCTTTGCCAAAATACAGGATTTGATTACCAAAGGTGAGAGTGTTTGCATCCGCTACGGTGGATAAATGTTCCGTTTCTGCGATGACTATTTTACTTGTCGAAGGAGTAGAAGAAGAAATAATGATCTCTCCATCTTCCAATGCCCGAACCCAGTAGCCTTTCCCCGGTACAAGAATGGATGAAGTCTGGTAATTTCCATCAAACTCGTAAAATGTACCCGGAATCAAAATTTGTGCAGGATCATAAATTCCTTCGTACACATCCACTAAATCAGTAATCCCGGAAATAATATTCCAGTCTGCTGAAATTTCTACTTCCAATTCATTCATGCTGAATCCGGTTATGTCCGTTGTTCCGGAATCTGTAAACCTAAGCCAGTAACCATTTCCTAATTCCAATTCCTCTGCCTGAGTATATTCTTCGTTAAATCCAAAACAGGAATTAGGAATACTGGAAGGAAACACTGATTGATATTGAGGATTTGATACAATCACCGGGAGCCCAACCATATTCCAATCACCTGCATGTGGGATTGATATTGTAATTTCCGCATCAGGACTCAGCACTTCTAAATTCAACGGTACGACAACAGAAGGCAAGGCATTATTCAGAATTTTCAGATCAGTTGAATATTCACCCGGTTCCAGAATTCCTGTATCAATTTGGATTACGATATCTTCCGACTCACCGGATAAAATCTGTCCTTCGTTTCCTCCCTCATCAAATGTGATCCAGGTGGGAGTCTCTCCTGTAAAATATTCAAGTGTTAAAAAGTCATAGACATATTCCATTAAAAAATTTACCAGTAATCCATCAGTCCCGTCCTGGTTTTGAATCCCTATGGTCGCAGTAGGAGTACCATTAATGGTTCGGTAGTTTACCCTTATTTTTCCGGTGGGGTACAATACGATCTGAAAATCAAAAAATGCCTCCATATCACCTGAATACCATTTTGCCACATCATCAAACCAGATCACCGCATGGTTGTTATCTGTTTTGACATAAACATTTCCTGAACAGTATTCATCGCAGTTTTCATTTTCAGGATTCAAATCATCCCATAGAGCCAGGATTGCTGGTCTCGGTGCGTCAGGAGATGGAATTAAAAAATTATCCCAGTCAACATTATCATTCCCGAATCCTACCCACCCATTTGGATTTACAATAAAGTGCGAATGTGAATTCCCGTAGAATGGAAACTCAAACTGTAATTCGATCGGTGGAGCGGCAGCATCATTGGATGGAAAATGAACTTCTTCCGTGTTAAAATGACCTTCGATTTCAATCCAATCATAGGTGATCCCTGCTTCCAAATCCGAATCGCTCCATTCATATCCGTATTCATCAGGTCCTCCTCCGGGATTTTCAAACGGGGATATTCCCTGGGGTTCAATTCGGTAAAATAAAGTAGAACCTTCGTCCCCGACATTTGACAGTGTTAAAACCTCGGTTAAAGTTTGCCCTTGCTCAATAGATAAATTTATACTTTCCGGGGAAAAAGTCAGATCCGGTTCGGGATTTACACACTCGTCAAAATCCACAAGAACCAATCCTGCTTCCATGTCCGAAACATAGGAATGACAGCTTTCTGCAAACGGATAGACTCCCCAATTCCCTTCATACACTCCTTCCTCTCCGGGATAGGTGTCGTAATAACCGGCTAATTCCGGATTGGTTGGATCTGAAATATCCAAGATTTGAAGACCGAAAACATAATAGCTGATGTACAGATAATCCCCCCGCACAAACACATTATGGGCAGATTTATTTTCTCCGCCTTCCGGCATCCATTCTGATACCATATTGATATTTTCAAAATCCTGAATATCCCAGATTTTAATATGCCCCCCGGAAGTTTCATCTCCGGTTATGAGATAGTTTCCATCTTCTGTAAGCCATGTTGCATGTGCAGCTCCGGGATAGGTCCAACTTGTTTCGGTAAACGGATTGGTTTTATCGGAAACATCAATGATATACATGGTGCTGGAATAATATCCGCAGGCATAGGCATAATTATCCCTGACGTACACATCATGAATGTATTCATTTGACCAGCCTCCAACTTTCACCGGTTCAGCAGGATTGGACAGGTCCAGAATATCAATGTGATCTCCTCCGTCAGCGCCAACTACATATAAATATCCATCCGCCTGGAACAAATTATGGGCACCGGAAATTTCCTCCCACTCAAAAACCAGTTCAGGATTTTCAGGATCAGAAATATCAGCAACTTGAATTCCCATATTTGCTTCGGTGCTGATATACATGTGATTATTATAAAACTTTATATCCCTCCAAATGGATTCATCTCCGGAAATAAATCCCACCTGTTCAGGCTGAAACGGATTCGTAGATACATCAACGATTGAAACGCCCAGGGACGTTCCTACAAGAGCATATTCCTTCCCATTATCCGCTTTATACCCCCACACATCATTCACAAATTGCGGATAATCCAGCTTACCAATTAATGTGGTATTCCACGATTGGGAAAAAATAACTGACGTGAGTAAAATAAAAATAATACTGTTTTTTATCATGTTGAGTACATCTCCATCCTAAACATTAGACAATCGATCAGGGATTTTGATTCCCCATAATACATGTTGATTCGTGATAGATAAAAACTAAATTAATCCGAACCTGATAAACTTATGGTTCCCGACCCATTGGAATACAGCCAATAGGCTTTCCCCGGTTCAAGAACGGAAGAATTTATATAAACTTCATCAAACGTATAAACAGTTCCCGGAACAATGATTCCCTCCGGGTCATCAAAATCAATTACTTGGACGGAAAAAGTAATTCCCGAAATCAGGTTCCATCCTTCATGAACTTGAATAGTTAATTCACTCAACTCATTCCCGATGATTGTCGTAACACTTTCTTCCTGAAAATGAAGCCAATAACCTTCGCCAGAATTTATACTTGTAATTGAATTATAAGTTATATAAAAACTATACAAAGTACCTTCTGTTGCTGTAGGGAAAAGGGTCAGATAATGATTATCAACCACATTCAAAGGAAGTCCAACCATATTCCATCCTGCTGAAATATTCACGGCAATGGATGTGTCTATAATAGTTTCACTGATATCCATGATTCGGGGAAGGTGATCTGAAGCAATATTGGTATCTTCCAATTCCAAACCGTAAAAGTATAAATCTTCCTCCGTCATTGCCATAGTGTTCAGCACAAAATGATTTTCCGGTTCAAGCACCCAGTCCGTGTAAAGAATATAATCAAGTTTTCCCGGATTGAAAGAACTTCCGTCTGATCTCCAGGTGTATCCCATTCTGATATGAGTATGGCGGGAGAATAAATCCGTCAGAGGAGAATCATCCCAATCCGGAGAAAAATCAATACCATATGAGGATTCATCAACGATATCACCGTCTGTCAATGTCTCCAACTGCTGTCTGTATCCCACCAGATTAAAATCACCCACATGTATAATAGGTGTCCCTTCTGCCAAGGTAAAAGGGCCTAAACCATTTTTCAGATTGCGTAAAACACTCATGAGTTCATCCACCTGCTGTTGTCGGTCTTCATTTGCACCACAGCAACTGAAATGTGAGTTAATAAAAAACAACGGTGTTCCCAATTCCTCTTCAGTATCCAATAAAACACCCATTGATTTCCATGAATGATTCCCTTGAAATAAAATAGGATAACGTGATATGACGTAATTTCCGTTCCATTCATCGCTCACATGCCAAATTACTCCCGGAAGCCAATCTTCAAAAAGTCCTTCAATATCGTGATCACCGTCTGCTTCCTGGAAGCCCATGATATCCGGACCCAGGGCTTTGATGATCCGTTCAAATCTCGGTTGACGGTTCGAGTTAAATAAACCATCACTCCAGACATTGTAAGAAAGAATTCGCACATGATCACTATCATTCTTTTCCAGAGAAAAAGCTTCCGGTGGTGAAATGGATGTGAAATCAAATTCATATTCAATTCCACCTGGTTCATCAGGTAAAATATCAGGATTTTCTCCGCTTCCCTGAAATGCAATTTTGATTGTTGTCGCTTCCTGAGTTCCATCCATCGTTAAAATATTACTCTCACGGTTGATGGCAAATTCAAATCTTCTTCCGGTGATGGTGGGAGCAATCCTCAGTGTCAGGTCATTCTGATAAATCTCGATTATTCCATCCATAAAATAAAATTGACCACTTCGGCATCCGAAACACCAGTCCAGTTCCGCTCCGATACCGTGAACGGACAACCCGGTTCCCGAATTCGCATCTGCATCAATGAAAAGGTGAATGTCATTCCAATCCTGCATTAATATCTCATCATATTGGAATTCCAGGTAAATGAACAGAAAATCATCATCGTTTGCGACTTTCAGGTATTCAAAATCCTCTTCTCCGCCCTCTCCTACCCCATCAACATCCGCTAAATTAATAGTAAACCAATCATTGAATTGACCATCAATATTGATTGGAGCGGAAATCCGCTGAGAAAATAAAAGTGAGATTGATAAAAGTATTAATGGATTTGTTTTCATTTGATTTAATTATATTACCCAAGCAGGGAATAGTTGTAAGAGTGTACAATAAAATAAACTCAATTTCCAACAGACAAGAATGTCTGTTGTACTGTTCGTAGTATAGACATTCCTGTCTGTACAATATTCCTACAACTAAACAATGCTGGTTTAATGCATAATTTTTACCATTTCAATTGAGATAAATCTACATTCCCTCCGGAGAAAATCACACCAACTTTTTTATTACGGAATTCCTCCTTATTATTTATTACTGCAGCTAAAGTAACTGCAGATGATGGTTCTATTAATATTTTCATTCTTTCCCACACAAACCGCATAGATGTCATTATTTCACCTTCCGAAACTGTAAGAATTTCACTTACAAATTTTTGGATCATTGAAAATGATTTTTCACCTAATGTTGACCGCAATCCATCAGCAAAGGTATTTGGATAATCAGACGGAATAATTTTTCCGGATATTAAAGATTGCATTCCAAAATTAGCAATATCCGGTTCCACTCCTATGAGTTTTGCATGAGGAAACAAATGAGATACTACAACACCAATTCCACTGATGAGACCACCACCACCGATTGGAGCGACCACAACATCTAAAGTTTTCAGTTCATTAATAAATTCCAACGCAACGGTGCCGGCACCGGTAATAACCTGATAATCATTGAATGGATGAACCGGGATTGCCCCGGTTTCTTTTTGAACTTTAAGAAATGTCAATTCCCTGCTTTCAATGGTAGATTCACAGAAAATTAATTCTGCTCCATAATGTTTCATGGCTTGGATTTTAACTTGATTTGTGGATTTTGGAGTGACCACATAAGATTTAATTCCGTTTAACGATGCTGCATGAGCCAGGGCGGCACCATGATTCCCAGATGAAACCGTAACCACTCCATTTTGTTTTTCTTCCTCTGATAAAGATAAAACCGCATTGGATGCTCCCCGCATTTTAAATGATCCGGTTTTCTGAAAATTTTCACATTTGAAGAAAATTTCTGCTTCAATCAGAGCATTAACGGAATGATTAGTTAATATTGGTGTTTTATGGATGAAAGAAGCGATTCGTCTGAAAGCAATTTGTATATCCTGAAAATTGGGTTCGTTTTTCATAATAATAAATAATGCGATCTAAGTCACATTATTTTGGGTCAGGAAAAAACTTGCTTCCCAAAAATAATGCAATAATGGAAATCGTAATCGCCGGCAACACTTCATCCACGTTTCCATAAAAATTCACCGGGATAATTTCCTTAATAAATTCAGATTCTTTCCATAATAAAGTCGTTATAACTCCGGACGATATAGAAAGTATTGCACCCATTCTGGATACATTTTTCCAAAATAATGCTGCTACCAAGGAAGGAGTTATGGCTGCTCCGTAAATTGTGTAGGCGTATAATGCTCGTTCAAAAAATCCTTCTGATTTTGAAAACCCTAATGACACAAAATAAGCGATAATACCCAAAACCAAAACTACCATTCTGCTTAGGAAAACTATCTTCTTCTCATTAACATTTTGGTTAATGTGTCTTTGGTATATATCACGCATGAGTGTTGTAGCAGGAACAAGCAAATAAGAATCCGCAGTGGAAATAATGATTCCCACGATGGTTGTCATCATGATTGCTCCAATGAACGGTGGTAAAAATCTGTGAGCAGAATAAATGAGGACGTGTTTCCCCACTTCCGCATCGGGGATCATACTGGAGCTCACCCAAGCTGTGGCGATGATCAATACTTCAATCACCAAAACTGCAAAAATTAAAATAGTGGTTGCTTTTGTCGCTCCTTTTGCATTCTTACTGGCAAAGAACCTCTGGTACATATTTGCATCTCCCAATACAAGTAAAAATCCCGGAAGACAAAAATTAATGATATCCATAAACGAATAGACACCAAAAAAATTCATATGTTCCGGTTTGCCCATGGATTGAAATGCTAATTCCATTCCGGAAAGTCCACCGGCTTTGAACCATAAAATTGGAAAGGCAATCATAAGAGAAATGGACATGATGATCCCATTCCCTACATCAGTGTAAGCCACACTGAACAAACCTGCTAACATGGTATAGACAATGATAAACACAGCAGCCACAATTGTTGCCCACTCCAAACTAATGAGACTTTCACCGACTTCATCAACTAATATTGTATGCAGTACCGCTCCTCCTGCATTGTATTGATAGCTCACAATCACCATATATGCCATGACCAAGGCAATGACACTCAAAATACGAGCAGTAGTGCCATACCGATCTCCTAAAATTTCTGGTACGGTAAATTTTTCATAAGACCGAACTTTCCCAGCTATTTTTGTCAAAAGAAAAATTCCGAATACACTACCGATAGGAAGAATAAATGCAGCCAATCCAGTTGCGTACGTCTTCCCGGCATTTCCCAAAATGGACCCGGTCCCAATCCAAGTTGCTAACATAGTTCCGACTAAAACCCAGGGAGTAAGACTCCTTCCTGCAACTGCAAAATCAGCTTGGGTTTTTATTTTCCCTGCTTTATATAATCCGACACCGATGAGGACAAATAAATAGATAGATATTGTAAACAGATATATCACAAATAATTGATTAAATTAATTTTACGACTGAATTAATCCAGCATTAATCGTCTTAAAAGGCGAATGGGAATAGAACCATGAGACAGCAATTCTTCATGAAATTCTTTCAATTCAAAATCATTCCCACGGTTTTTTTCAATATCACGTTTTAAATCCCACATAAGTGTGCTTCCTACAAAATATGTAGAAAGCTGACCGAAAGAGAGTTGTGCCCTCCTCCATTTTGCCGATGCTTCAGCATCTTCTTGGAATGTTTCATTTATCATGAGATCCATAGCTTCCTGTTCGGTCATATTTTCTGCATGAATTTTTTGATCGATGATAGCATTTGCAATACCTCTAAGTTTCCATTTCATCTGGACTAGTCTGTACCTGGGATCTCCATCTCCAAATCCTTCTTCAATCATCATTCCTTCTGTATAATGCGCCCATCCTTCCACCATGACACCGCTTCCCAAAACAGAACGAATAATAGACGGATGACCATTCGAATAATATAATTGAACGTAATGACCGGGAAGAGCTTCATGAATTGATAATATTATTACAGAAATTTTATTATACTCTCGTAAAAAAGATTCAGCTTTTTCATTTGACCAATCTTCCGGAATGGGAGAAACATTATAAAATGTTTTTAAATTATCTTCCAACGGTCCCGGTGCCTGGAGAGATGCAATGGAAAATCCTCGTTGATATTCAGGAGTCTCCCGTATTTCAAGCGGTTTGGAAGGATCAAGAGTCAATAAATCCTTATCGATTATAAATTGATTTAATTCATCTATAGTTGCTTTTGCATTTTGAACAACTTCATTTCGAGAAACATGGTCATCTGCAATATGTCCCAAAACCTGTTCTATAACAGTTAACTGTTCTTTATGAGAATCAATAGTGGGAATTTTTCCGGTAATTTTTTTATACAAGGGAATAGCTAAATCCAACATTTCGAATTGAACTGACTTTAATTCCGACACTGCACGATTCATTACTTCTTTTGCAGAAATTCCCTCATTTAAAGTATAAGGAAGTAATTTACTGTAGAGTTTTTTTCCCAACCTGAAATCTCTATGGGGACCGGATTCCAATTTTTCCTTTAAGAAATTTTGATATTTTTTAATGGCTTCAGTTGCATTTAAACCTGCCTGTTTCAAATTTTCCGCAAATTCCAAATCTAAATCTTCACTAAATAATGGCAGTTCATCTTCCATAACGCTGATTAGTCCATCGCACTGGGCAATTGCCGTTTCTAAATGAGGAGCCGGCATGATATCTAAAATGGCTTCGGCGTTTTTAAGGTATTCCGGAGTCGCTTCAATTCGTCCTTTCAAACTAACTGCTCTTTCATCTTTCGGTGCAAACTCATATCCCATGAGAGTTTCATATCCCGATCCCAGTGTCCAAATTGGTCCTGTTGGATTCCATGTATAGCTTTTTATTTCACTCAAATGGAATATATTTTTATCCAATGAATGTGTCATCAAATCATAATCCACTTGATCATCCCTGTTTAAAAAATCCGGATTCACATTGTTCAATTGATTCAAAAAAGATTTTGTTATGGTCGTTTCCTGGACATAATCTTCAGTTCCGTTTGAGGGAAGTTTTGTATCAAAAGTGTGGATGCCAATCCAAGTTGCTGTAACGGGATTTGAGCGGAAATACCAGTTCAGATAGGATTCCCTGATTTTATCAAATTTCTTTTTATCACCGTTGTGCATGATGATCAAAATAATAAAGATTACAAATAATCCTGAAATAGATATAGTTTTGGCTGGAGATATTTTCATCTTGAATTGTAAAATTACCCCGTTTTACCCCAAATTCCAATGGTAACTATGAATGTTAAACGAATTTCTCAACTCTTATTGTTATGCTTAATGCTTGATGGATGCGGCAAAAAAAAAGATTCAAAGCCAGTTTTATCAGATATAAGTGAACCAAAACATGAAGTTTCCAATATGAATCGTCTTGCTCAAGAAAAAAGTCCTTACCTTTTACAACATGCAAATAATCCCGTGGATTGGTATCCCTGGGGAGAAGAAGCATTTGCAAAAGCAAAAGCGCTTGACCGTCCCGTATTTCTTTCCATTGGATATTCCACCTGTCATTGGTGCCATGTGATGGAGCACGAATCTTTTGAAGATGAGGAAGTAGCAAACCTCATGAATCAGTATTTTGTATCTATTAAAGTTGACCGGGAAGAACGTCCTGAAATTGATCATGTGTATATGTCGGTTTGCCAGGCAATGACAGGTAGAGGAGGATGGCCACTGACTATCATTATGACGCCGGATAAAGAACCATTTTTCGCCGGTACGTACTTTCCAAAACAAGGGAGAGGAAACCGACCGGGAATGATGCAGTTAATTCCTGCAATTGCCAGGAATTGGCAGCAGGACAGAGAAAAACTATCGGGAAATATATCTAAAATAAAAGAGCATCTCAAAAGGTCTAATTCCAAAACTATTGGTGAATTTCCGGATGAATCCCTCTTAGTTAAGGGTTATTCACAATTCCTGAAACGCTATGACCACGAATTTGGTGGTTTCGGAAATGCTCCTAAATTCCCATCTCCACAGGATTTTATTTTTTTACTGAGATATTATCACGAGACTAAAGATGAGTCGGCTCTTCAAATTGTTGAGAATTCCTTAAAACATATGCGCAGGGGAGGGATTTGGGATCATATTGGATTCGGTTTTCACCGATATTCGACGGATCGTAAATGGCTGGTTCCTCATTTTGAAAAAATGCTGTATGACCAAGCCATGCTTTCAATGACATATCTTGAAACCTATCAAGTTACAGAAAATAATTTTTATGCAGAAACCGCCAGAGAAATCTTCACATATATTTTAAGAGATATGACAAGCCCTGAAGGAGGATTTTTCTCAGCTGAAGATGCAGACAGCGAAGGAGAAGAAGGACTTTTTTATCTGTGGACAATTGACGAAGTAAAACAAATTTTGGGAGATACGGAAGGTGAACGGTTCATCACAGCATATAACATTACGGAAACAGGAAATTTCCGGGATGAAGCCACACGCCAGTTTAATGGGAAAAATATTTTACACCAAAAAGGAAATGTAAAAGAATTAAGTCGCAAATTAGGTCTCAGCGAAAAAAACCTGAAAGGATTCATCCAGAGTTCCGGAATGAAATTAATGGAAGTGAGAGAAAAACGGATTCATCCGTTAAAAGATGATAAGATCCTGACAGACTGGAACGGTCTAATGATCGCTGCTCTTTCCATGGGCGCTTCCGTTTTGCAGGAACCATTCTACTTGAAAGCGGCAGAAAAAGCTGCGGATTTTGTTATGAAAGATTTACGTGATTCAAATGGAAGACTGCTGAAGAGATACAGAAACGGAGATGCTAACCTGGACGGGCATTTGGATGATTATGCGTTCATGATCTGGGGATTGCTCAATTTGTACGAAGCCGGATATGATTCCAAACAACTGAGCCGAGCAATTGAACTTGCTGAAATTATGGAAGAAGATTTTAATGATGATGAAAACGGCGGTTTTTTCCTGGGTAGTGACCAAGCGGAAAAGCTCATCATCCGGGCAAAAACAGGTTATGACGGAGCCATTCCATCGGGAAATTCCATTGCCGTTCTGGTTTTGAATCGTTTGTATCGCATGACGGGAAATTCAAAATGGGCAGATCTTGCCGAAAAAACTCTGAGATCATTTTCTCAGGATTTGAAACGGGTGCCTTCAGGGCACACAGCAATGCTATTGGGATTTATGTTTGACTCTTACGGTTCAAAAGAAATTGT
>CAZSIH010000042.1:0-3217 GCA_964606925.1 uncultured bacterium | reverse complement strand
ATCGTGCCATTAGTTTTTTTCTCGATTTCAAGCGGAGTCGCCAGCCTAACCGACAGTCGAACATTAGGCAGGATCGGTTTAAAAACTTTCGGCTACTATTTCCTGTCATCGATCCTGGCAATCCTGATTGGATTGACTCTCACCAACATCATCCAACCGGGAGTTGGTCTTAAATTACCCTCTCAATCAACTTCATTTGACCCTGCTTCCCTGTCAAAACCTAACTCACTTGGAGAGATAATTATTCGCATGATCCCCACCAATCCTCTTTCTGCTGCGGTTAATGGGGACATGCTGGCACTGATATTTTGGTCAATTGTGTTTGGTTTTTCCGTCACCAGAATTAAAGGGAAACATCAGGAATTTTTAAATAATTTTCTTAATGCAGGGTTCAGTGCAATGATGAAATTGACGCAGGGGATTATTCGATTACTTCCAATAGGTGTTTTCGGACTAATCACAAAGGCAGTTTCCTCAACCGGCTTTGACCTGTTTAAAGCCGTAGGACAATACATGCTCACAATTTTATTCGGGCTTTCCATCCATTGGTTGATTATCCTGCCATTACTGTTTTACCTTTTTACAAGAATAAATCCGATTCGGCATTACCGGGCAATGGCGTCTGCCTTTGCCACCGCATTTTCTACCAGCAGTTCCGGAGCAACATTGCCGGTTACTATGGATTGCATCGAAAACAAAGTAGGAGTTTCCAACAAGACCTCCAGTTTTGTACTACCTCTTGGAGCTACCATCAATATGGATGGAACTGCCCTCTATGAATGTGCCGGAGTATTGTTTATATCACAGGTCATCCTTCCCGAACCCCTAACACTGGGGACTCAAGCACTTGTAGTTCTCACAGCCTTTCTTGCTTCTGTTGGGGCGGCGGCTATCCCGTCAGCAGGATTGGTGATGATTTTTATAGTGCTGGATGCAGTGGGACTGGGCGACCATCCCGGCGCCGCCATGATCGTGGGGACCATGCTGGCAGTTGACAGACCCCTCGATATGTTCCGTACCATGGTCAATGTTACAAGCGACAGCATCGGAGCTTCAATCATTGCGAAAAGCGAAGGTGAGACAGGTTTGTATCAGGGTTATAATCAGGAGAGTAAGGAATAATTGATATGCGTAGGACGACCAAAACGTAACCGGTGATATGACTGTGGCAGTAACCATAGGTTCAATGGAAGGGCAATTGGATTTAAAATTGGAGAGTTGAATGGGAGATGATTTATGATAAAAAATTTAAATGTGAATATACTAAGATATTTGCAGTATATAAACGGGTTAAAATACACTAAACAAAAAAGGTCAAATCACACTAAATTTGGTTTATTAAAATAAGGGGTAATTATGCATAACGAATTCACTTGTATCATCGAAAAGGACGAAGGTTGGTTCATTTTCTATTGTCCTGAAATACCTGGTGCCAATGGCCAGGGAAGGACAGAAGAAGAATGCCGGGATAGTTTATCTGAAGCAATTGCACTCATTCTACATGACAAACGCGAAGATGCATTGCGTGGAGTGCCAGCCGAAGCAAAACAAGAAATTGTTATTGTTGGATGAAACGAAATGCACTTTTGAAACATTTAGGAAAAATGGCTGTTATCTAAAAAGAGAAGGTGGAAATTATTCTTTGTGGTGCAATCCGAAAACCGGACACACAGAAGCAGTCCCACGACACACTGAAATTTCAAACAATTTAGTTAGGAAGATTTGTAGCAAACTAGCAATAGAACCAATTATGTAAAGTGCAATTTTAACCCTCACTATCTCTTATACTAAAGACGAAATAATTTGATTCTTTTTGTTTAATTGTATTTTTGGTTTTGGGGTAAAAATGAAGATTTGTGTAACAACACCCGCCTACGTTTCAGCTACAGCGGGCAAGAAATTTAGTGGAATAAATTCGCCGCCCGCCCAACAAAATGGCGGGAAAGCCAATGAGTTTATTCGTTAGAACGCCGCTTATGAATTTGAGAATACTCTATGTCATCAAGTAAACCATCATTAGAAAATTTTGTCGAACAGATTGAAAAGATATTTCAACAATCTCTTACGAAACAAGCAAAAGATGCTGCACAAGATTTTTGGAATAAGTGGCAAGAATTATTGGAAGGGTTTTTAACTAATGAGATTAAAATTAATGTCGATATGCTTATACTCTCTAAAAATTTTCCTGAATACGCAAAGTACAACCAGTGGAAAGGTTTTGGATCCCTTTCTATTGTATTGGGTATTGTACTTTTGTTTATTCATTTTTTTTCCGGATCAATTGCATTTTTAATAGGGCTTGCTCTCTATTACTATTCCGGAATAGTAAAACAAAATGATGGAAAATCCTTTCAGGATAAACTGCTAAATAATGTAAAGAAAAATGCAAATGATAATGGTATGGCAAAATTATGTGCCCAGTATATTGCTGGTACGATTCAATTAGCATCTGATGTTAAGTCTGCTCATTGGCCACAATACCCATCATGTGTTGTTACCGGAAATAATGACTTTATTCAAACATATATTAAAGAGCAGCGTTCTAATCCTCACTCCACCGGACGGCTAAACTTGATGCGTGATTTTGAGAAATGAGTAAAAAATGAAGATTTGTGAAACTACTAAATTTTGTGGAATGGATTCGCCGTCCTCCCGTCCAACAAAATGGCGGAGAAGCCGGTGAGTTTATTCATTAATAAATGCCTCGCTGGTTCATAACAGCAGGAATAATTTTTGTCATGATCGGTGCAATAATGCACACCGCTCCATGGCTTATCAATTGGTTTGGGAAATTGCCGGGTGACATACGAATTGAATCTGATCGAACCAATATTTTTATTCCAATCACCTCAATGGTTCTCATCAGCATTGTTCTAACTGTGCTAATAAATCTATTGAAACGTTAACCAATACAGCATTTTATAAATTAAAATGAGTAAACAGGGACTTATTTTTTATCTGATCAATATTGTAGGTGGGATTGCAGTATTGGTTTCTTATGTAAATGGATTATCGACACAGATCGAACTAAGAGACGATTTATGGGGCGCAGTACCTGAAGGCATTCGACCCTATTATACAGTTTGCATGTTGCTTTCTGCTACGGGCTATTTTTTCTTTACAGCTTATATTATTATTCATATTCCGTTCGATAGTGGACAAATCTTTAGAACTTTTGATTTCACATTAATAAATCTCCTTTATGCAGGATTTATAA
>CAZSIH010000041.1:0-16730 GCA_964606925.1 uncultured bacterium | reverse complement strand
ATGTCAGAAATAAGGGTAGCCATCAACGGATTTGGGCGGATAGGAAGGTCTGTTGTTAGGGCAGCAAAAAAAATGAAAGCGGATATTAATTTCGTTGCTATTAACGATCTGGTGGAACCGGAAAAATTAGCCACTGTATTAAAATACGACTCGGTTCATGGTATTTATCCCGGGGAAATAAATGTCATCGATAAAGACATTCTGACAGTGGACGGAGATCATATCAAATGTGTTTCAGAAAAAGATCCGTCCAAATTACCATGGAGAGAATTAGATATTCATGTGGTGATTGAATCCACAGGATTATTCAGAAAAAGGGAAGAATTGGAAAAACATTTATCCGCAGGAGGGAAACGGGTCATTCTAACCGTACCACCAAAAGATGAAATAGACGCAACAATAGTCCTGGGTGTAAATGATGACATTCTCACAGGAGAAGAAAAAATTGTTTCCAATGCCAGTTGTACCACCAATTGCGCCGCTGTTTTGTGCAAACCGATTCAGGATAATTTTGGCATACGGGAAGGGTATTTAATAACCGTTCATGCTTACACCATGGACCAACGGCTTTTGGATTATCCGCATAATGATATGAGAAGAGCAAGAGCTGCATCACTTTCCATTATTCCAACCACAACCGGAGCAGCAAATACTTTAGGACAGGTTATTCCTTCATTGAATGGAAAAATTGACGGTATTTCCTATCGGGTTCCGGTACCGGATGGTTCTGTTGTGGATCTGGCTCTCGAACTTGAAACAGACGTTACTGTGGCAGACATAAATAAAGTCATGAAAACAGCAGCAGAAGACCAAATGCAGTTTCATTTGCAGTATTCCGAAGAACCAATCGTATCAGTTGACATTGTTGGAAATCCCTATTCAGCGATTTATGATGCTCCGCTGACGAAAGTATTAAAAGATAATTTTATTAAAATCACCGGCTGGTATGATAATGAATCCGGTTATGCAAATAGAGTCGTTGATCTAGTGAGGAAAATGGGGCATTTTGAGTTGGGTAAGGAAGAATGGTTTGAAAAAACCTGATTTTTACTCCCATTATATCTGAAATGAGTTAAATTCATGGATTAATTTCTGAAATCATGATTTCCCCATCTGACACTGCTCGGATCCAATATCCATTTCCCGGAATCAAGAAATTTACTTCAAAATAATTACCGTTAAAACCATATAAGGAACCGATTATAATTATATTTTGGGTATCAATAATTTCTGCTTCCATGGATGGTCCTGTAATTAGATTCCATCCTTCATTTAAAATTACTGTAATTGAATTTAATTCAATTCCATTTAGCGAATCGGAACCTTCATTTTCAAATCTTAACCATACTCCATTACCATTGTCCAGAGAATTGACTTGGTAGTAGTTTCCGTCAAAACTATATGCAGAACCGGGTATAGCATCAGGATAAATAATTTCAATAATGTTTTGGGAAATCTCTAACGGCAAGCCGATTAAATTCCAACCTTCAATAAATTCAAAATTAAAACTGACTTGAGGATTAAAATTTGGTTGGTCATTAGTGATGCAGTGAATTCCACCTCCTGAAAGATTTACTTCAGGGGTATAAAGGAGGATCACTTCATGATTTGGAAACAAGGATTCTAACATATTTTGAGCTGCAATGTCCCACTCTGATACGTTGTATTTATTCCCGATAATTGCTCCATTAATCATGAGATAGTTCAAATAAAGAGCTGGAATAATGAATCCATAATAATTAATGTAACCTGGCATTTCCACTCTGATGACATCAAACCCGGCATTTTCTATTACATCTGCTGCTGCATCAGAAATCCATGCATCTTCATCATTGAAATCGGAAAATTGAGAAACCGCCACTGTGGAGTCATTGATGAATCTTGCTAAACCGTCAATATGTCCTGTGGTCACGTCATATTGGGAATGTCCGTAAGTCCAGATAATTTGGCTTAGTCCCCAATATTCCATAAACAATGATTCTAATTCGGTTTGATTTAAGTTTGGATTTCTATCTTCCCAGCAGTCCCAATTTGAGATTAATGTTCCTGAACCATTGAATTCTAAATTACCCCTTTCCATAATAAAATCAAGGTTTTCGCAATCCATACTCAACCATTCTGCTATTTGACATGGAATTTCATTATCTTCTTCATAATTATTAACCAGACCTCCCCATCCGTCAAATTCCATATTTTGAATGATAAGTTGATCATCTGATTCAACATAAACGGGGCCATTATCCCGAAGCCAAGCATTGTTATGAATTTGAATATGATAGGTCACATCGTCAGGATCGCCTCCCTGATTTTGAATTTGGTTTTGCGCCTGAGTCAAATGATTTTGGTTCTGAACGATTAGATGTACCGATTCATAATTCTGGATCGTACTTATGGTTTCTGCTATTTCAGATCTCATCCAATGTTCAAATTGCAGGGGCCACTGAAGCCATACTGCATCTTGAGTTTCCCATTCTGCCGGAACTCTTATTTGGGAAAATGAAATATTAAAGATAATGATTAGAATTAGGAATATTTTCATTTAATTGAATTTTATGATAAATAACTTACATATATCTCTGACTTTTGAAGAGTAAAATTATTGTAAATAAATTTAATTAAATTCAATACAATTAAATTAATAATATTAACATAATAAGCAGCGAATACTTAATTTATATTAGTTATTTCGTCATTTACATTAATATTTCTTGCATCCAAAAAAATAAAGTTAATAATATTAACACCACCATATTGTAATTATTTGGTTACATTGAATTGTTAACAATAAATTTCAACACAATAAAAATAAAGGAAAAACATGAATAAAATAAAAGCAGAATATATTTGGATTGACGGGCATAAACCCACAGCAAAACTCCGGTCAAAAACGAAAATTTTAAATGAAAATATTGAGAAATTGGAAGACATACCTAATTGGGGTTTTGATGGTTCCAGCACAATGCAAGCGGAAGGACATGACAGCGATTGTATGTTGCAGCCTGTGTGTCACATTTCAGATCCGTTAAGAGGAGGAGATCATATTATCGTCATGTGTGAAGTCATGAACTCAGACGGTTCAGTTCATGAATCAAATACCCGGGCACCACTTCGATTGATCGCAGAAAAATTCAAGGATGAAGAAGCCTGGTTTGGAATTGAACAGGAATATACTTTTTTTCAGGGAAGGTCTCCACTGGGTTGGCCTGAAGGAGGATATCCAGCACCTCAGGGCCCGTTTTACTGTGGGGTAGGAGCGGATGAGGTTTTTGGCAGGGATATTGTAGAGGATCATATGGAAGCCTGCCTGCAATCGGGATTGAGTTTTTCAGGCATTAATGCAGAGGTCATGCCTGGTCAATGGGAATTTCAAATTGGTCCTGTAGGACCGCTGGAAACAGGGGATCAGACTTGGCTTGCCCGATGGCTTCTCTATAGAATTGCAGAAGATTATGGTGTGAGCGCTACTCTTCATCCAAAACCTGTAAAGGGAGATTGGAATGGTGCAGGAGCTCATACGAATTACAGCACAAAGGCAATGAGAGAAGATGGCGGTATTAAAGTTGTAGAAGAAGCCTGTGAAAAACTGGGGCAAAACCATGAAGCACATATTGCGGTTTATGGCGCTCATAATGAGCAAAGATTAACCGGATTGCATGAGACCTGTTCTATTCACGATTTCAGGTATGCTATCAGTGACAGAGGTGCATCCATTCGTATTCCCATGGCAACGGCAAATGAAGGAAAAGGATATTTGGAAGACAGAAGACCAGCAGCAAATATGGATCCTTATAAAGTATGTGCCGCTCTCATTGAGACCACCTGCGGATAAAGATGAATTTTATTTCAAAAGAACCAGTTTCAGAGTTTCAATAAAATTTCCCGTTTTTAATTTACAAAAATAAATTCCGGAAGGGACAGAATTTCCGAATTCATCCATTCCGTTCCATTTGATTGAGTGTTGTTTTTGAAAGGATCTGTCGATTCGAAATACTTTGATTTCTTTTCCCTTGATGTCATAAACGTGAATAGATACGGGTGAATTCATTTTTAAATTATCATCAATATAAAATTGAATTGTAGTGGTTGAATTAAATGGGTTCGGAAAAGACCGCAAAATGGAAAATTGTTCCGGAATATTATCAAATTCAAGATTTATTTTGACCAATTCCATATTTCCGTTAAACCGAATTTCTTCAGAATAAGCGATCTGGTCTTCATATACAAATTTGAGTAGTTGATTAAAAAGCGCTCCGTCTATGGATTCTGTTGTTGGGTCATCTCCATAAATTGCCCCCGTTAGTAATAACCCATTTTCTGTAATCTGGAGTTCCCCAACTAACAGTCCTGAGTCTGTAAATACATTAACTTTGGTTCCATTTTTACATTCAATTTCGGTACAGGAAATCGTACCATTTACAAACATGAATACATTTGTTTCGTTGATATCAGGATTTGCATACAGTTGAATTGTTTTCTTTGAAAATCGTGCATTATCAGGATATTGAAAGTTTTCAATTTCCTCATTCAATTTTACCCAATATCCATATCCATTTTCCAGGATTTCAAGGGTGTTCAGGTTTCCTTCCGGTTCAAAAAACGTTGCGCCAATTGGTCCGAAAGCAGTGACATAAATCAAATTTCCATCGGAAATTAATTGAATGAATGCATCTTCAGGAGTCATGGAACCTTGAAGCCAGTATCCGATCAAATTCCACCCTTCCCTGAGTTGGATGGAATAGCCATTTGGAATTGGAAATGCAATTTGTGTAATCACATCTTCATTGTTCACCTTGACCCAGTAACCGAATCCGGAATTAATTGTGTTTAAAGTATTCAAAAATGGAGGACTTGACGGATCGAAATAATAAGAAATACTGTCATATCCCGTAATATAAACAAGATTTTCATCTTCGATTATTTCTGCAAAAACGGTGTCAGGAGGGATTTCTTCCATCATGATATCAAAAGAAATGAGATTCCAATTTGAATTCAGGTTGATCATGTCAGTATTTCCTAAATTATATACCGTTAAAACCAGTGAATCAGAAACTGCTGCGCTGCTTGAGTCTGTTACCGTAAGGGTGATGATAAACTCAGTGTCTGTATTTACCTCGGGAGCAATTAACTCAGTTAAAGGATTAAATGGATCAATAAATTGAATCAAACTGTCACCACTCCATTGAAAACTGACGTCTCCTTCTATGTCCCATCCCGTTCCATTTAACTGAATTGATTCATTTTCGTTCATTTGCAAATTCTCACCGGCATCCACCGTTGGTATATCGTTAACCGGAAAAATAACAATAGTAACGCTTCCATCATTTGAATAGATTTCTCCGTCAAATGCATGATACGTGAAGTTATCGGTTCCGTTGAAATTTTCAAATGGAAAATAGGTATTCGCTTCCAAATCAAATGTACCGAATTCTGGGTAGGTGACGAGAGATATTGTTAACTCATCACCATCTACATCCTCACCTTCAAGGAAAATGAACGTTTCATTATCCTCTAGTATTTCAATATTGATGTCCGTAACTGCAGGTGGATCATTCACCGGAAAAACAGTAAAAGCAACAATGACGCTGTCTGCTCCGCCATTACTGTCCGTAGCAATAAATTGGATGTTTTCTGTACCGTACCAATCCTGCAACAGAATTTCAATATTTAAAAAGTTATTTTCTACATTCAGTTCAAAAATAACATTTCCGGAAAATGACCATTCAATTTGTTCCGGGTCATCGTCAGGATCCGATACAATTTGTAATAAATTAATTGTATTAAATTCTGAATCTTCCATTGTTTCCTGAGAAGCTAAAGTGATACGGGGATTTGTACTGAGAGTTACACCGGATATAGTTTCTATGAATAGCATTCCTGAAGAATTCATGTCCGGAGTATTTGAATAATTGAAAGTTAGGGGTCCCAGTAAAGAATCTCCTGTTTGGTCATAATAAAAGAACGAAAGTGTATCCCCATCGAGAAAACCATCCTGATTTGAGGACGAAGTATCATCTGCCCATGCATATAATTGTTGGGAAATCTCTCCGGAATAAATTCCGGCTCCTACAGAGAAACCATTTCCAAATATCCCAATTTCGGTTCCGGGTGACAAGGAAGTATTCCGCAAAGAAACAGTTTCCAATTGAATTATTTGAAATTGAAATGTTTCTGTGAAGTCAAATTCATCTGGAATCAATGTAGAAAGATGGACACGTGCCCATGCGCTTTCGTTAAATACTCCCGATGTATCGAAAGATCCTCCATTCAGGAATTCGATTTTTTCCACTTGGATTTCGGATTCCAAACTTGCATCCCAGAATCTGAATGAAATACTGTCTCCCGTGATAAATCCATCCTGTTCATTGGTCCACTCATCGTCCTGCCACGCTGCCATTTGGTCCCACATTTGCCCTGTAAATTCAATGGCGCCGACGCAAAGGTCATTATCAAATACTCCGATCTCATCATTTATCTCAAGAGGACCTCCCCGCAGGGTCAATCTTCCAACGTAAATCGGTTCATAATTCCCGGTATTTTCCGTAAAACTGAAATGTGATTGCGGGAATAATGTTGCGAGGACACCCCACTGAAAAATGACAATCATTGCATATTTCACTTTATCTAACATGGATATAAATTTACAGGAATTCTGCTATATTTTATGTGATTAAAAACACAGGTTAAAATTGATAATAAAAAGAAAAAACCTTGACAATAAATTCATTAGACTTTAATAATAATTAATGTAAATTGTGGTAATAACAGTTGATAAGAATTTGTGCCTACATCTCCGGTAAGAAGATATATCATCAATAACCTTTCAAACCATCAAAAGGATATTATCAGGATGGTTGTGAGAAAATTCGGGCTTTCCCGACAAGCTGCGCTTCGCCATATGTACATACTAATCACAGATGGAAAGGTCACCGCAACCGGTAAAACTAAAGACCGAAGCTACCAGCTCAAACCAATAGTTGAAAGGTCCTATTCATTTTCTATTACGCCACAATTGAAGGAAGATCAACTATTCCATGAAAAAATTAGTCCATACCTTGATAATCTTGAACCGGAAATAAGAGAAATTTGTGAGTTTGGATTTTCGCAGGTTATGAACAATGTCATTTCACATTCTAAGGGAAAAACCTGTGAGATTCATATCTTGAAAAACGAGGGAAAATTTTCGTTCACCATCATAGATGACGGTGTCGGTGTTTATTCTAAAGTAACCAAACATTTTTCACTGGAAAATGATCGTCATGCTATTCTGGAATTATCTAAGGGGAAAATGACCACTGACCCTGCTCATCATACCGGAGATGGGTTGTTTTTTGCGTCTCGACTGTTTGACAGATTCATCCTGGAATCATCTGGATTGGAATGGAAACATGAACTGAAAAATGAGAAATGGTCCATTTCACCTGTGAAACGAAAAAAAGGGACATCAATTTTACTGGAGATTAAATCCCTGTCAAACCGTTCTCTTAAAAATGTCATGAAAGAATATTCTACAAACGGTGGGATGATATTTAACCGAACCTGTGTCCCGGTGATTCTTTCCAAACTTGATTCAGAGAATTTATTTTCCCGTTCGCAGGCACGGAGATTAACTCAAAATATGGAAGAGTATAAAAATATTTGTTTTGATTTTGCAGGTTTGGATATGGTAAGCCATTCTTTTGCTGATGAGGTTTTCCGGGTTTATCAGCAGGAAAAACCGCATCAAAAACTGGAATGGAGAAATTCCAATCCGGAACTGATAGAATTATTTACTGAAATAAAGAAAAATGGGAATTCTTCGGATTGACACGCCATGTCAGGAATTAATTATCAATCCACAAAAATAAAAATGAAAATGATTCATTCATCTGATTTAGATTTCCTTCCATTTTTTGACAGAGAAAACGAGTACTCTCACACATAATTAGATAAATAATCCCGTTTTTATAAAGCGGGGTTTTCTATAATTGGTCATAATACCTTGACAGTTCATGGGACTGACGGGGCGGAGCTATGTAAAAAATGAATAATTTAGTTAAGATTTAATGAAAGGAATTGTTTTAGCTGGGGGGCACGGAACCCGGTTGCATCCGGTGACACAATCTGTGTCGAAACAATTGCTCCCAATTTATGATAAACCAATGGTTTATTATCCCATTTCAATGCTGATGCTCTCTGACATTAGGGATATTCTTGTTATCAGCACTCCTCAGGATTTGGATCTATATCGTGAATTATTGGGAGATGGGTCTCAATTCGGGGTCAACTTTTCCTATTGTATTCAGGATTCACCAAAAGGACTTGCTCAGGCATTTCTTTTGGGAGAAGATTTTATCGGTGATGATTCGGTTTGCTTGGTGTTGGGAGATAATGTATTTTATGGAGCAGGGTTACCTGAAAAATTACTCAGTGCCAGAACAAAAGTCGAATCTTCCGGTTCAGCGGTAATATTTGGTTATCATGTGAAGGATCCGGATAGATATGGAGTCGCTGAATTTGATGATAATGGAAAGGTTGTGGGAATAGAGGAAAAACCTGAACATCCAAAATCTAATTTTGCTGTAGTAGGATTGTACTATTATACCAACGATGTGGTGGACATTTCAAAAAAGATTAAACCTTCCCCACGGGGCGAACTTGAAATCACATCTGTAAATCAGGCTTTTCTTGATATGAAAAGATTGGAAATAGAACTCATGGGAAGGGGATTTGCCTGGTTGGACACAGGAACATTTGAAGCCATGACAGAAGCGTCACAATTTATCCATGCATTGGAAAAAAGACAGGGAATGAAAGTTTCCTGTTTGGAAGAAATAGCCTTTATAAAAAAATGGATCAGCAAGGAAGAATTGAGTGGATACCTTTTTTCCAAAGGAAAAAGTGAATATTACGATTATTTAAGAAAATGGATTGTCTAATTGACTGAATCGTATAATGTGTGTGTGGTCGGTGCAGGACGGTGGGGGAAAAACCACATTCGAACACTTGCGGAACTGGGAGTTCTGGGAGGAATCGTTGAATCAAATTATGATGTGCTGAATTCACTGAAGTCAACTTATCCTGGAATTCAATATTTTTCTGATTTGGACAGTGCATTGTCCCATGGATTTGACGGTTTTACCGTAGCGACTCCTGCAGAAACTCATTTTGAAATAGCAAAACAAATAGTAGAATCAGGGACTCATGTTCTGGTGGAAAAACCATTGTCACTAACCCATAAAGATGCAGTGATATTGCAGGAATTATCAGTGGAGAAAAACATTAATTTAATGGTTGGACATGTTTTGTTATTTCATCCTGCAATACGAAAGATAAAAGAAATACTGACATCTGGGAAGTTGGGAAAACTTCAATACCTTTACAGTAATAGGTTAAATTTAGGCGCTGTTAGAAAAGAGGAAAATATTTTATGGAGTTTTGCTCCCCATGATATTTCATTGTTTCAATATATGATTGGTGATTATCCCATATCTGTAGATTCATTTGGAGGGGCATTTCTCCAACCCCATCTTCATGATACGACTCTTACGGTTCTTCGGTATGATCAAAATATTGTTGGTCATATTTTTGTCAGCTGGCTCCATCCATTTAAGGAACACCGGTTAGTGGTCATCGGATCAAAAGGAATGCTGACATTCGAAGATTCTTCTGAAGAAAAGAATATTCTTTTTTATGAAAAGGGAATTGACTGGATACAGGGGGAACCTGTAAAAAGAGACGGCGCCACAGAGATCCTTGAATATAAACCTGCATTGCCCCTCACCGAGGAATTAAAATATTTTATTGATCATTTGGACGGCTCACGAATTTCCATCGCTGACAGCCAAAACGGAATTGAAGTATTATCCATTTTGGAGCAGGCAACTGCCAGTCTGATGAAAATCGGGATTGAAAAACAGGAAATTGAATTTAGTCCTCTGTAAATTCGTATGACTGAATCACCTTTTTTTGTTCATGAATCCAGTTTTATTGATGAGGAAGTTTCCATTGGCAGTGGAACGAAGATATGGCATTTTTCTCATGTTCAATCAGGAACAAGGATCGGGTCAAAATGTGTTTTGGGACAAAATATAAATGTGGGCAATAATGTGATCATTGGAAATCATGTAAAAATCCAGAATAATGTTTCGATCTATGAAGGAGTGGAATTAGAAGATTTTGTGTTTTGTGGTCCTTCCATGGTATTTACAAATATAAAAACTCCACGCTGTGAATTTCCCCAGAGAGGAAGCGAGTTTTATCAAAAAACATTGGTAAAAAAATCAGCATCTATAGGAGCTAATGCAACTATTGTTTGTGGTGTGACCATAGGCGAATATGCATTTATTGCTGCGGGCTGTACTGTAACGAAAGATGTCCCTGCGTATGCGCTGGTTGCCGGAGTACCGGGGAAAATTATCGGGTGGGTAGATGAAAAAGGTGAAAAATTGAATTTGGGTGAAAACGGTGTCAGTTTATGCGAAAACTATAAATTGACCGATGGAAAATTAGAAAAGTGTCAATGATAGAAAAATACAAAAATAAAATTTCCCAGTTAAATTTATATCAATCACTATTTTATGATTGATCTCCATAATCATATAATTCCAGGATTGGATGACGGTTCAAAGACATTGGAAATGTCCCTGAAAATGCTGCGTTGTGCTGCGGATCAGGGAATCACAGATGTGGTGAACACAGTTCATTTTCAGACGGCTCGTTTAGATGGTATTACATTTGAATATAAATTGGTAAAAAGTAAAATTGAAGAATTACAGAATGAATTGGATAAAGAGGAAATACCCATCAAACTGCATATGGGTGCTGAAGTATTTTATCTTCCAAACCTGATGGAATTAAAAGATAACCCATTACTAACCTTTGATCACGGGAAATACATGCTGGTTGAGTTCCCGGTAGATCAAGTTCCCAATGGGTGTCAGGATATGTTTTTTAAATTAAAACTTGCCGGCGTTACACCAATTATTGCCCATCCGGAAAGGATCAAACCGATTCAAAAGGATTTATCCATTGTTCGAAAATTTATTCGTGGTGGGTGTGTCATCCAGGTGGATGCAGGAAGTTTGACGGGATCGTTGGGTTCTTCTTCAGAAAAAGCTGCTCTTGAGATTGTTCGGCAAGGATGTTGTCATATTATTGGTTCGGATGCTCATGATGAGCATCACAGAAATTTTCTTCTGGCAGAAGCATTAGCAATTGCAAAAGAAATTATAGGAGAAATAGCAGTGGAGATGGTAACGGTAAATCCACAAAAAATAATTACAGGAGACCCAATTCAAACCCATGTGGAAACTCCCATTTATCAACAGAAAACAATATTTCAGAAGGTACGAAGAAGGATTTTTTCTTAATGGGTAATGGGTTAAATTTATTGGCTATGGTTAAATCTATTTTTACCAAAAGAAGAGAGACTGCACATGGAACCTCCGGAATTGTTCTTTTATTGCTTTTCTTGAGTTCACCGATTATGGCTCAATTCCAAGGCGGGGAAAATGCTGTGAGAGAACCGCAATACAATGTTTCCAGCGAAAGGTTTTTTACAGATCAGAGTGGTACAATTCTCATGAATGTAAATGTGTGGGGGCATGTGAATAGTCCAGGTCGTCACATGGTTTTTGACGGAATTGATCTTGCTACACTTTTATCCGTTGTCGGTGGACCAAAGGGAGGGGCAAACCTTAAGAATGTGAGATTATTTCGAGAAACCGCTGATGATAATGGGGAACTTGTTTATACGATAAACCTTGAAAAATTCCTCAAAACCGGCGACCGCAGTGAATTTGTAAAAGTTATGCCCAATGATACCTATATTATTCCCCAAACCACAAGCAGTTATATCATGGCACAGGTTGGAACTTTGAATACAATCCTTTCCGTTTTAAATATTTATCTTCAAATAGAAAACAGGAATTAGATGATGGAAAACCTTCAGCAATTTCAGGATCCTCAGAACGGGCAAATGAATCAGGAACCGGAACTGACCATACATGATTACTGGCTGATCATTAATCGTGGAAAGTTTTGGATTATTCTCTCTACTGTGGTTGTACTGGCTTTTACATTGTATTACAATTATTCTGTTGCTCCCCAGTACACTGCTTCAGCAACGTTACTTATAAAAACAGAATCCGGCGCTGCAGCCATATTTGATTTTGGTGGGGGCATGAGTCAGTCAACAATTGCAAACCAAATTGAATTATTGAAATCACGTCAGGTTGCAGCTGCTGCGGTAAAAAGTTTGTGGGGATCAAAGCACCGCAATAATCTTTCTGTGTTCGGATCCCGTAAATTCCTACCCCGGGGGCAAAGACCTCGAAAATTGATCAGGGAAATTATTACATTGGGACTTTATGATCCCGAAACTGACAAACCATCACGATATGATGAAGAATATTCAGATAAAATTGGAAGACGATTTGCAGGTAAAATAAAAAGAACCATTGATGTGTCCAACAAACGGGGAACGGACATACTTACATTATCTTCCACCAGTCCTTTTCCGGAAGAAGCACCGCTTATCGCAAATACCGTTGCCAGGGAGTTTGTTAAACTGGATAAGAGTTGGGGTGCAGATCAGACCTTGAATTTGCTGGATTTTCTCGAAGATCAATTGGAGATCAAGGAAAGTGAGTTGACAATTGCAGAGGAAACCGTAAAAGATTTCATGGAAACCGAAAAAATGTTTGATCTCACCGGGAATGCAGAGCTCATTTTGGCACAATCAACAGAGACAGAAAGCAAATATTTTGAGACTATTGCAGAGATAAACATAAATGAGGAAAACATACGATATATTCGTGAGCAGCTTTCAAAGGAAGAAAAACAGTTAGCAGACCAATTGCTCAATTCTCTTAATATCAAGGTTACTGCCCTGAGAAGGGAGATCGGTCAGCGTGAAGCAGAAATGATACGAAATGAAGGATTATACGGCTCAGAACACGATGCAGTGAAATCAACACGAAACAGGATCACATCACTGAAGAAACAATTGGATGAAGAGATCCAGACACTTATTTCCAGGGGATTATCCGTATCTGACCCGATAGAATACAGGCAGGAACTTATCGGTAGTTTATTGACATCAGAAGCTTCCTTGGCAGGGTTTACAGCCAAAGCAGATGAATATAAAAAATTGAGGGACCGTTACAATTCACAGATTGAAAGATTACCCCAGAAGCAAATGGAATATGCCCGTCTTGAAAGAGACAGAACCGTTTTGAATCAGACTTATATGTTCATGAGACAAAAACTGGAAGAAGCACGAGTCAATGTTGCATCTGAAGGGGGAAAAGTTCAAATCATTGATTTGGCAATTGTTCCCGGGTCTGCATCCAGCCCGGATAAAAGCAGGAATATGTTGTTAGGATTGATTTTAGGCGTAGGTCTTGGAGTTGGAATTGTATTTTTAAGAGAATACCTGGATCGAACCATCCAGTCCATCGAGTGGATAGAACGGTTTGGCATAACAGTTCTTGGAGTCATTCCCATTGTGTCTGGGACGGCTATTGGCGGAAATTCACGTAAAAGAAAAAAGAAAAAATCAGGGGATTCTACCGGTACAAAAAGTATCCGCAGGCGTCTCATTACCCGGGAAGATCCCAAATCCCCGATCTCGGAATCCTACAGGACATTGAGAACAAATATTTTATACAGCCAGGCAGATAAAAAGATCAAATCGATTTTGGTATCCAGTCCCAGTCCCGGGGAAGGAAAAACCACTACAATATCAAATCTCGCAATCACCTTTGCGAATATGGGAAAACGAACACTTCTCCTGGATACGGATCTCAGGAGACCCGTCATCCACCGCATATTTGGAATAAATAAAGAACCGGGTATGTCCCATTATTTGGCAGGTGGATTGGATGATTTTAGCAGTTTGATCCAGGAAACAGATGTTGAAAATTTATGGGTTGTTTCTGCCGGGATCACACCTCCAAACCCATCAGAATTAATGGGATCCCACAGGATGGCTGAACTGGTAGACCGTTTGGAAAAGGAATGGGACATGGTGCTCCTGGACTCACCTCCCATAGTAGCTGTTACAGATGCCTCTATGATCTCCCAGGAAATTGACGCTATGGTCATGGTAGTGAAAGCTGCCGAAACAGACAGGGATGCCTTCCGCCGGGCTGTTAGATCGTTGGCTGGAATTCAAGTGCCGTTGGCTGGGGTTGTAGTAAACGGTATTTCCCGTCGCACATCCAAAGATACTTATTATTACTATTATCAGTATTACCAGCACTATTATGGAGGGTATTACGGATATTATGGTAAAGACAAAGACGAGGAAGTAGAAGCAGAAGAAGTTTCTTAATAATTTCATCACGATTAAAGTGCTTAGTAAAAAGAACCGTCTTAATGATCTTCTCTGTTATACAGATTTTGTCATTTATCTCTGCTCACTTGTAGCATTTTAAACTTGCGTATCAGGTTTTTCAAAGGATTCTATTAAGTTAGCCGCATTCCATGGATGAAAAAACACGAGTTCTAATTAAAAAAATATTGTGGGATTATCACATCCCAGTAGAGGATGTCCATCTAGTGATCCGAGGAAAAAAAGCACTATGTGGACATTGGAATTTTGAAGATATATTTATCCGGTTACTGGAAAGAATAAGTTGGTATGAATTATTATATGTGTTTGGTTTAAATAAAATTAAAAAAGAACTGACCGTTGAACGCATTGCCAAAATTTATAATCCTGAATTAAGAAGACGTTATGAACGACTCCAACACATACTACACGGAGAGCCTGTATCCTTTACAAAATGGGGTCCTGAGTTTAGTAAAAAAATCGGAAACTCCCTTTTTTCTAACCGGTGGTACAGCACTTAGCCGATATTATTTTCATCATCGTTTTTCGGAGATTTCAGAACTTTTTGTAAACGATGATCCATGTTTTTCAATGTATGTAAAAACCATCCTGTCTTTATTAAAAGATAGGGATTTGCAACCTCATTTAACTATTGACTTGAAAGATATTACATTGGGGGATACCTATACACGATTGGCCATTCATGATAAAAATAATCCTGAGATAGAACTGCAAATTGATATGATTAATGATATTGCACCTCAATATGGTAATTTTGAGTATGACTCCATATTAGGAAAAATCGACAACTGGCGAAATATTTTATCAAATAAGTTAACAGCACTTTTTCGATCTGAACCAAAGGATGTAGCTGATATTTGGATTATCGCAAAAAATAAAAAATTTCAGTGGAAAGACATAGTTATGGAAGCAAAATCGAAAGAAGTGGGTGTTGAACCGGAAACCTTATATGATATTCTTAAGTCTTTTCCAATAAAGGATATTGACTTTATAAAATGGATCCAAAAACCAGATAAAGAAAAGATGAAGAGTGATTTGGGTATTATTTCAGATGATATTTTATTTGCACGAGAAAATTCATTATGTGCATTAAATCCAAAAAATTAAATAAAAATCCAGATCATATCAGAAAATATTAATTGAACTCGCAAATGAATGGTTTAAAACTTTTGTAAAATTTGTTGTGGATATTCAAAATGGTCAAATGGCTATCGGGGGAGAATTGCATTCAGATGCTGAACTTTTGCTCCTTGAAAATGGATCGAATCAATCTGATCTTTGGGGTGGAAATTATTTTCTCAAAAAACCCATTGATGAACAAATCGAGTTTACTTCGTTGATAAATATTCGTCCGAGAAATGATAATTTTAGTATGGAAATTGAAAGTACTAAAATTCGGGAAAAAGTAATTACACTTGTTGAAAACTTATTGATGAGCCCTGATGACAACCTGGCATAAGTCTCTTGAGAATCGATTTTCTGATTTTCCAACTCATGAACAAATTTTGATGGTCTGTAATGAATTGAACCGTGCAGAAAATCTCCAAGACGATTATGAAGAATACAAACGCTGTCTGGAGCGGTCTTTAGAATTATTAGGGTATTTTATAGCAGATAAAAAGGGCCATTTATTAAATGAAACATTACGAATCAGGGATATTATTGCCGAAGCCTATATTGCATCTCCAAAAAATCTAAAATTGATCCAATCTTCTTTATTACAGTTGAATCCTAAGGCATGGGGGATGATAAATGGAAAAACGGAAACGGGAAGACGGAGAATGGAGCACAAAATCCGAAAACCGGAAGTAATAAATTGTGACTAAGATTTAGAAGTTTTCCGTATTTATACCATCAAACATTTCTGAAGGATTTGATCGAAAAGGCAATAAAGAATTCATCCAATTACTATATGTCGCTAAAGGATCATGTTCAGAACTAAAAACATAACTATATATTGTAGCAGATACGAGGAGTTTGGATAAACTACAGGTATAAAATTCATTGATAAAACAAAAAAGATTTCAGCAATGCTATATAAACTAATCAAACTAAGGAAAGAACAATTTTGACGGTTCTCAGTCTCCGGTTTCCATCCTCCTTTTTATGAGTTCTAAACGAATATTGGTAACCGGTTCCGCAGGCTTCATTGGAATGCACCTCTGTAAATCCCTCTTGGATGACGGATATGAGGTATTAGGAGTTGACAATATCAATGACTATTATGATATAAATCTAAATGATCTTAATTTTAGTAATATTATTAATTGGTGTATGAAGTATCTAAATAGCACCTCATATAAATTTAATCATTTAACACTGAGAATGACATGTTTAGACTAATATTTAAAATTGAATTATGAATATATATCATCTATATCTCTACCATTTACTT
>CAZSIH010000040.1:0-17127 GCA_964606925.1 uncultured bacterium | reverse complement strand
TCCGGTTTGGAAAAATAATATTTTAGAAAATCTATTTTTGTGGTCTCACCTTCTGTGGAGGATGCATGAATGAGAAATTGGTTATCAATGATCATTCCCTCATGAGCGATGACAATACCTGATTTGAAATAGCTTTTTTTAACAAAAGCAACACCCCATACATTTGGTAGTTTTTCCAGCAATTTCTTATTGATTTGGTTATTTGGAATGTAAGAAACCTCAATTTCCCTTTTCCAATTCAATTCCAATAATTCTTCCCCGTTATCTTTTTGATTCAAGGTTATGTTTTCAGTTTTTAGTTTTTCAAATGGCAATAGAGATTTAGTCATATCAACTGTTCCCGGGTGTGATAAAATCCTGTCCGATGTAAAATGCCAACGAGTTGTAAAATCAGGTTGATGGTCCTTATAATGAAGATGGATCATTTTCTCCCGTGCCTCCTCCCATGAATCGCTTTGGACAAAAGCCAAACTGGTTAACACGTGAACGGTGCAATCGGACACATCCAACCGGATGATTGGATCTGTATCAGGTTCTTTTTCTTCCCCCAGTTTGAATATTTCATAGGGTTTCCCAATCTGCCATAGGGAAAACGCCTTTAATCTATGATGAAAATCTGGAAACCGGGAATGAAATTCCGGAAGCAATTTTGATACTTCTGATTCAGTTAAAGTCCAGGGTTTGGGTAAGGTGTCAATCCAATCCCATTTATTTTGACAGCCAATAATTCCTATTAATATAATGACGAAAACGAATGATCTTAAATTTGGAAACATCAATATTTGATTTTCTTCACGATGAAAATTAAATCTGAAATAGTATTAATTCATTAATTTTATTCGCCATGATTCCTGCCAATTTAAAAAAATCCGTGTCACTCCAGCAGATGGTGGGACAAATGGTCTTAGCTGGATTTAAAGGGAAAAATGTCCACAAAAAATCGGACATTTGTCATTGGATAAAATCCTACGGCATTGGGGGTGTTCTACTCTATGACCTGGAAATGACTCAAGATCCTCCGGGAAAACGGAATATTGAATCTCCTGAACAGGTTAAACAATTGACGGAGGATTTACAGCGAATTTCTCAAACTCAATTATTTATCGCTGTGGATCAGGAAGGGGGAATCGTAAATCGGCTCACACCTGAATATGGATTTCCTGAATGTCCATCCTGGCAGAAAATCGGAAAAAATGATGATGAAAATAAAACCAGAACCTTTTCTGAACAAATTGCATCCACACTGAAAAACTGTGGAATTAGTTTTAATTTCGCCCCCGTTTTGGATATTCAAAAAACTGATAATTCTGTCATCGGAAGAGAAGGACGCTGTATTTCTGATGATGCGAAATTTATTATAAAACATTCACGAATTTTTATCGATGAACATCGGAAAAAACAAATTGCCACTTCCGGAAAACACTTTCCGGGTCAGGGAAGCGCAATTCAGGATGCCCATGAAGAAGTGACCGATATTTCTGCTACTTGGGATAAATCAGAATTAATTCCGTATCAAGAATTGATCAAATCAAACCATTTGGATGCAGTCATGGTTGGGCACATATTGATAAGATACATGGATGAAAAATATCCTGCTTCACTTTCAAATAAAATAATTAATGGATTCCTGCGGAAAAAAATGGGATATAATGGTGTGGTTATTTGCGATGACCCTTTGATGAAAGCGATTTCAGATCACTACGATTGGGAAAAAATATTGGAGCTGATGATCAATGCCGGAATTGATGTCATTTGCTTGGGAAATAATTTGATTCCCTATCGTGAGAATTTGATTCCTCAATCGGTTGAAATGATCATCAAATTGGTTGAAAATAGGAAAATTCCCATTGAACGAATTGAAGAATCTTACCATCGAATTCTAAGCTTGAAATCATCACTATTTTGAACAATATTCAAACCATAATCGGTATTGACGGTGGAGCGACTAAAATTGCCGGTGCGATCATCAAACAAATTGACGAAAAAACTTTTACCATATTTGGAGAAACATGTACAACATTCCATACGGAAAATCCTCTTTATGATATACATTTTCAGCCTGTTGATTTGGATATTCAAACCGGAGAAATGGATAATCCGAGCCTGAAAATATCAGAAGAAAGGCAGGGATCAGCAATTTTAGAGAATTTTGAAAATGTGATCACTCACGTAATTGAAAATTTGAAGGATAAAAAAAAATCATTGATCGGGATTGGGATTCCGGGAATCAAAACAACAGATAAAAGAGGAATTATTGTAGCCAATAACGGTCCCCGAATACCACGATTCCTGGATGTTCTGGAACGCCGGTTAACACTGAACGGACTTGAGTTTCGCCCCATTAAAAAATTAGAAAATGATAGCGAATGTTGTGGATTGGGTGAATTATTCGGAGAATGCGGTTCATTTAAGGGAATTAACAATGGAATTTTCATCGGTTCTGGCACAGGAATTTCGGATGCCATTATGCTGGATGAAAAGCTTATTTCATTTGATGATATTGAACAATGGATGCCAAAAACTTGGCAGTTGAAAAATGAGAAAGGAATCCCCATTGAATCAATAATCAGCTATAAAGGATTAATAAACCAATACAGTGAATTGACCGGAATACCATTTTCAAATTTGGTAAAAGATAAAAATTTTCCGGAACAGTTTTTGAAAACAGAAGATGCTGTCATGATTAAATTGAATTTTATATCAACAATTTCTTATATCATACTTCAGCGAATTGAATCATTGTTTTCAAAAAACTCAAATCGCATTTTCGATAAAATTATTTTGGGTTTGCGGTTTGTCAATTTACTAAACGAAATACCGGAATTATTTAATGAAATTTCTGAATCGGCAAAAAAAAGGATAATTAATTCTCAAATATTAGATCAGATTACCAAAAATCATTATGTAGAAAATAGTACGATTGTATTATCAAAACTTCCCCATGCACCTGTTATCGGATCAGGAGTTAGTGCTTACCAAAATGCTGAATAAAGAACCCATTTTAAACATAGGAATTATCCTTCCGCAGGATAAACGAAATGAGGTGAGTTTTTCATTTTCAAATCCGGAAAATTATACGATAAAATTCAAAGATTCCACACAATCTCAAACTCCTCAAAAACTGACTGTAACATTAAATGATGGTGACACTGAAATAATAAAAATAAAAGATAAAGAGAATTTCGGAGGAATTACCATTTATGATGTCCCTGCAGGTCGAGATTTCCATTGGGGAAAAAAGATTAATGTAATTCTTCCCGGAAATCTCCGCATAACACGTTATAATGATTGCCTTCTGGTTATAAATGAAGTCCCCTTGGAAAAATACCTTGGTTGTGTAGCGGTTTCTGAGATGAACAGTTCTTGCCCTGATGAATTTTTAATTGCCCAAACCATCACAGCCAGATCATGGATATTGGCAGGAGCCGAAAAAAAACATCTGGATTTGGGAATTGATGCCTGTAATGATGATTGCTGTCAGAGATATCAGGGGACGGGACAGCAAACCAAGCAATCTTGTGAAACAGTGAAAAAATCTCATGGAACAGTGTTAACCTATGGAAACGAAATTTGTGATGCAAGATATTCTAAGTCCTGTGGGGGATTCACCGAAAATTGTGAAAATGTCTGGGATATGAAACCGAAACCCTATTTAAAAAGTATTTTTGACGGAAAAAACGAGGACAAAAAAGTTGATTGGGAAAAATGGATTACACGGTCCCCTTATACCTTTTGCAGTCCTCAATATATTGATGAAAAATCCTTGTCAAATTATTTGGGAAATGTGGATGAAAACCATCGTTATTTTCGATGGAAAGTTCGTTTTTCTCAAAAAGAGTTTTGTAAATTTTTCTCAGAAAAAATAAATGAATATGTATCAAAAATTAAAAAAATATCGGTTATAAATAGGGGGGAATCAGGTAGGATAATTCGTTTAAATTTAGAATTCCAAAAGAAAAACGAATCCTTAAAAACACTCCAATTATTAAATGAATATGACATTCGCAAGACACTTCATCCATCCTTTTTGTATAGTTCAGCTTTTATCCCTAAATTGAACGAAACTCACATTGAATTTTCAGGAGCAGGATGGGGACACGGTGTGGGATTATGCCAAATTGGTGCTTTGGGAATGGCCTTAAATGGATATTCTTCTAAAAATATTTTAAACCATTATTTTCAAGAATCTACCTTGGAAAAATTATATTGAATTAATCACTAATGTCATAGAATATTTTATGAATCTGGCTATCAAAAAACCCCTTTTATATTCTCCCCTTTTACATGGGAATTCGCAATGAATTCCACAATTAATTTCAGAATCCTTTCCCCTGTATCAGGGAAAACACAAAGCTTGCCTGCCGTAACGACAGTGCAGGTTTGGGGTCTAAATTTATCAATATTCTTTATATGTCACTGACCCTCCTCGACTGGAGCATCATTCTTGTTTACATCCTTTTTTCCTTAGTGACAGGGATATATTTTGCACGGAGGGCAGGAAAAAGTCCGGAAGAATATTTTTTAAGCGGTCGGTCTCTCCCCTGGTGGATAGTCGGAACATCTATGGTTGCTACTACATTCGCAGCGGACACTCCCCTTGCCATCACTGAATTCGTCCGGGGACCTGGAATTTGGCAAAATTGGTTTTGGTGGAATTTGCTTTTATCCGGACTTTTAGGTGCTCTTCTTTTTTCCAGACTATGGCGAAGGGCGAGGGTTTTGACGGACAATGAACTTTTGGAAATCCGATATTCAGGAAAACCTGCTGCAATCCTTCGGTTTTTTAAAGCGGGCTATTTTGCCATATTGTATAATTTTATTGTCATGGGATGGGTCATAAATGCAATGGCATCTATCGCTGCAGTAATGCTCAATATTGACAAGTGGACTGCGGTTTGGGTGTGTGTATTTATTGCATTGATATATGCGTTACTGTCAGGATTTTGGGGAGTTGTCGTTACTGATCTTTTGCAATTTGCAATTGCAATGGCTGGCTCCATCATCCTTGCAATAATTGCTGTTGACAACGTTGGTGGAATGGATTCTCTCATGGATCAGCTTAAAAGTTTAACCCAAACAAATCCCGATTATAAACACACTCTCAAATTTATTCCTCCTGTTCCTGAGGCAGATATCGGTTCAAGAGTATTTTGGGAATCCCCTTTTTCAAAATTTCTCATTTTTATTTCCGTGATGTGGTGGTCTCATCATGGTACAGATGGCGGTGGATATATCATCCAACGAATGTCCTCTGCAAAAAATGAAAAACATGCATTGCTGGCAACATTGTGGTATAATTTCGCCCATTATGCCTTGAGAGTTTGGCCATGGATTGTGGTTGCTCTTGTTTCCATCATTGTGTTTCCGACTATTCCACCAGAATATTCAGAATTGGGTGAAAAAGCAGGATACTCTCTCATCATGGATTTGTATTTGGGACCGGGATTAAAAGGACTTTTGATCGTGTCATTTTTGGCAGCGTTTATGTCCACCATTGACACACATTTGAATTGGGGAACTTCCTATTTGATCAATGATGTTTATGCTCGTTTCATCAAAAAAGACTCCACGGAAAAACATCTGGTGAATGTTGGCAGAATAATAACGGTTCTACTTATGGTCTGCTCTGCATTTGTTGCAGTAAATATGCAAAGCATATCCAAAGCATGGGAGTTCATTTTCGCCATGGGAGCCGGGATAGGTTTGGTCCTCATTCTGCGTTGGTTCTGGTGGCGTATCAATGCCTGGACAGAAATATCTGCACTGCTCACTTCCATTGTTATTACCATCATCCTTGAACTGATCGCATGGCAACAAACCATTTCAGCAGGGAACGGATACATTTTATTTGATCAAGCACCGGTTTTATTTGGAATATCACTTCAAATACATCATAAGTTAATGATCATTGTTCCCTCAGCCATAATTGTTTGGATCACAGTTACATTTCTAACCAAACCTGAACCAACTATAACATTGATTCAATTTTACGAAAGAGTTCATCCCGGTGGATGGTGGGCTCCCATAATGTCGAAAGTTCAGTCCACCTTTAAACCGGTTACAAAAGGTTTTTTTCTCAATTGGATTGCGGGAGTTTGTTTCATTCATGGATTGACCTTTGCCATTGGACATTGTTTATTTGGAAACACTACCGAATGGATACTTTTATTCACCCTTTCTATATCCGGTTTCATTTATTTATGGCACAACCTGATCAAAAAACTGGATGAATGAAATATATTTTGGATAATTCATGTGCAAAAGGTTAAACTGAAGTAAATACTAAAATATTAATGAATAGAGTGAACAAAATGCTGAATAATTATGTAAAACGTAAACATGAAATTGGCGGAAATCACGTTTTACATATTTACGTTTTATCATCAATAAAACTACCAAATTTTGGGTGCTGTAATTATTCGTTTTTAAATCTGAAAAAGAATGCAGGCTGAAAAAGTATTCATTTCCGGAGCCACCAGCGGAATCGGGGAATCCCTCGCCTATATCTATTCCAAGCAAGGGGCAACCATTGGAATTGCTGGAAGAAGAGTTGAAAAATTAAAAAGTGTAAGTGAAAATTGCAAAAAGTTAGGTGGAAATCCCATTTCATATTCTCTGGATGTGAAAAACCAAGACGATTGTAAAAATACTGCAGAAAATTTTATTGAAAAAGCTGGAGGGATCAATACTGTCATTGCAAATGCAGGTGTAGGAGGATCAGATAAAATTTTTTCAGGCAGTTCAAGAACAATTAATCACATATTAAGCACAAATATTTTAGGTGTCACAAATACGATATTTCCATTTCTTCCTGTTATGAAAAAACAACAATCAGGAAGGGTTGGAATCATTAGTTCCATTGCCAGCACCAGAGGATTTGTTGGGCATGGAGGGTATGCTGCCTCTAAATCTGCTGTGAAATTTTTAGCAGATAGTTGGGGATATCAACTGGAGAAAAATAATATATCTATTACAACTATTTTCCCCGGATGGATCGCAACGGAAATGACGGAAAATATCGACTATAAAATGTGGTTCCTTATGGATTCGAATACTGCCGCTGAAAAAATTGTAAATGCAATTAACCACAGTAAAAGAGAATATATTTTACCATGGCAATGGAGATTGATCATACCGTTGATGAAACGAATTCCCAGATGGATGATCACAAAATTTTCAAAATGAATGACAGCTCCGAATTAAATCCGTTTCATTTAGCCATTCAAGTAAGAGATATAGCTGAATCCAGAGAATTTTATGGATCACTTTTAGAGTGTTCTGAAGGACGAAGCGATAAAGATTGGGTGGATTTTAATTTCTTTGGTCATCAATTGGTGTGTCATTTGAATGAAACTATGGGTAGGAATGGCAAAGTAAAATCCCACAGAAATCCTGTGGATGAAAACGATGTTCCTGTTCCCCATTTTGGAGTAGTTCTTGAATTGGATGAATGGTATAAACTTGCTGAAAAACTTCAAAAAAAGAAAATTTCCTTTGTCATAGAACCAACCGTTCGATTCAGAGGAAACATGGGCGAACAGGCAACGATGTTTTTTGAAGACCCAAGTGGAAATGCTTTGGAATTCAAGGCATTCAAAAACAGAAAAAAACAGTTATTTTCTATTTGACCTCAATCATTTGCCACTAAGAGACAAAAACACGAAGAAGCATTAAATATTATGCAACTTAGAGTGAAATAGGAATAATAAATTTATTAACGAAATTCTACATTTCAATTTCCTGCAAATCCTAACCTTTTAATTCTTTGTGCCTTAGAGTCTTGGTTGCTATAGAATTAATGAAGTTAATATTTCCCCAATATTTTTATTTAATTCTGTCATGGAAACTGATAATCCTGCATGACCATTTTTTCTGAGCCAAGGTGTTGTTTGAAAATCATCAGGAAGGGAATGTCCGACATATTGTTCTATAACTCGTCTTCCTGAAAATCCGATATTCCCTGCATTTGCTTCAAATATTCGGGTTCCCCGGGAACCGATTCCGATGGCCACTCCACCTAATGTCGGATCTGTAATAATTGTGATCAGCGGAATTCCTGCTTGTTCGACTCGAGTAAGAGCAAAATGTACTTTGGGAATAGACACCATTGAAGAACATCCCTCATGCATCCTTGCGCCTCCACCGCAAGCCTGAATGATCATTGGCAATTTTTCTTTTAAAGATATTTCTGCGGCTTGCCAAATTTTTTCTCCGGAACTCATACAATAAGACCCTCCCAAGAATCCAAATTCGGTTCCGCAATAAATAACTTTTCTATTCTGTATAGTTCCATTTCCAGTCAGCATAGCAGAAATCAATCCTGTTTTCTGTTGAGATTTCTTTAATTTGGTCTCATAATCAGGAAATTCTAAAATATCCTTATCAATAATGAGTCGGGTTGAATCATGCTCCTTAAACGATTCTTCATCCAATATCCATTCCATATAATCCCATAAAGATGGACGGGCATATCTTTGACCACAGGTTCGACAATGAAAATTATTTTTCACCAATCCACCAAAATGAACGGGGTCAAAAACCCGTCTTTTTTTCGAGTCATAACAACCCTTATGTCTTGGGATAAAACCCTCGGAGTTGGCTTGAGGAAGCCTAGATTTTTTTGTTTGAACAGATTTCACATCGTCTTCAGATGTTTGATCCCATTGTCCAATTTTTTTCCACCGATTTTTCCTCAAATCAATTAAAGATTTTGATGACATACCAGAAAGGGATTCTGCATGTTTTGAAATGATCTCAAAAGCAGATTGAATCGCATCACCAGGAAATCTGTGTGCAGGACCATTTGGTTCGGGAATTAGTTCATCAACAATCCCATGAATCAATCCTTCTTTGGATGTGATTTGCGATGCTTCAGCCGCTTCATTTGCCCGATGCCTTGTATGAAACAAAATGGACGAACAAGCTTCCGGAGAGATCACAAGATAGGTGGAATTTTCCATTGCCAACACAACATCGCAACCGGTAAGGGCAATTGCACCACCACTGCATCCCCGATTTAAAATAACAGCGATCGTAGGAGTAGTAGATTCTGCCAAAGCCTGAATTGTATTTCCGATTCGCCATGCAATTCCTCCTGCTTCTGATTCCTCTGTGGGGTCGGCACCCGGTGTATCCACAAAAACAAGAATCATTCGGTTTTCCTTGTTTCCTAACTTAATTGCATCAAATGCCCGTTCATAAGATTTCGGGGTCGGCATTCCATGATTCCACCGCTGAACTTCTTCCGGGTGTTTCATGAGTTCCACCATTTTTTTGTAATCAGATGTGGGACCGGTTTGCTGGCCTATCAGCATCACTGGGATGGTTTGCGTTTGAGTTTTAATATTGGCTCGAAAAGATTGAATCAAACAGGAACCATGGTCGTCTGATTCAAGGCAAGGTTCTACACTTTTGAATAAAGTTAGAAAATCTAAAAATTTTGGTCGTTCAGGATGGAATGATAATTGGTATTTTTCGTATTCGGTTAACCTATCAATTGATTCAGGTGAGTGGTCAAAAGAATTGTCCTTTTCGAACGGTAAATAAAAATGATTAGTCATTGAATTGAATCCTATGCAGTATTGGAAACTGCTCCGGAAACGTCCCTATAAATTAACCCAAACAGGACCGTCACCACCTTCAGGCGGAACCCAGTCAATAACCTGATAGGGGTCCATGATATCACAGGTTTTACAGTGCACACAGTTTGAAAAATTTATCTGGAGCCTTTGGTCATTACCATCAGGTACCATTTCATAAACATCTGCCGGACAGAATTTCACACAGGGATTCCCATACTCTTCAGTACATTTTGTGGAGCATATGTCCCGATCCTTGATATGCAGATGGGGAACCTGATCTTCATCATGAGCGGTAGCAGAATAATATACATCCGTTACTTTATCAAATAAATATGTCCCATCAAATTGCAGATCATTATAACGGTCCTTTTCTGCATCCTTTTCCATCTTATTATGGCCGGCTTCAGAGGACAAACGGTTTTTAAACCCCCAGCCGCGACCGCCCGTAAAAAGTCCCATTCCTGCATTCACCAATCCGCCCAACAGGCCATGGTCAAACCCCTGGTGAAAATTCCGTACTTTCCAGAGCTCATCCCTGATCCAACTGGATTCCATACGTGTTTCGTAATCTGATAGTTGTGTTTCAGTAAAGTTTCCCGCTGACAATGCTTCAACAATTGTTTCTGCTGCCAGCATCCCTGACTTCATGGCTAAGTGGATACCTTTCAGTCTCTGACCATTCATAAATCCCGCCGAATCACCGATAAGTAATGCACCACCAACCGACAATTTTGGAATAGAATACCAGCCACCTTCTGGCAATGATTTTGCGCCATAAGCAATCATTTCACCTTTCGAAAGTAATGAACGAATCCAAGGGTGATTTTTCAAGAGCTGAAGCTCATGATGGGAATCGATTGCAGGGTTCTTATAATCCAGCCCAACCACCAAGCCCAGATCCCAAATATCATTCTGCATTCCGTACAGGAATGCACCACCGAAAATGTCATTACCCAAAGGAAAGCCCATGGTATGTGCTACATATCCAAGCGGGACAGTTCCTGCGGGCATTCTCCAAAGTTCCTTTACACCAACGGCCCAGACCTGTGGGTTACGTCCTTCCATAAGTTCGCGCTGATTGATGAGTCTTTTGGTTAGGCTTCCACGGGTACCTTCACCTAAAATAACTACCTTAGCACAAATGTCTGCCCCCGGTTCAAATTGGGGTTTTTTCTCCCCATTTTTATTTATACCTCGATCACCGGTGCGCACACCAATCACCTGATTTCCCTCATACAGCAGTTCTGTCCCTGCAAAACCGCAGAAAATATCAATGTTTTCATCTTCGCAGATTCCACCCAGCCAGCGGGTAAGTTTTCCCAGCGAAGTTACAAAACAATTATGGTGGCTCATGGGTGGCGGCACGAACGGAAAAGGTATTTTCTTAGTTGCTGTTAAATAATATAGATGTTCTTCCGAAACCTCTGCCTCGAAAGGGAAATCAGAATCATTATAATCTGGAAATAGTTCTCTCAAAGCACGAGGATCAACAATAGCGCCGGACAAGGAATGGGCACCAACTTCAGAAGCTTTTTCCAGAACAGCCACACTGACTTCCCTGCCGGATTCACGCAGTAGCCTTTTTAGATGAATCGCCCCTGCGAGGCTTGCAGGTCCAGCACCCACAAAAAGGACATCCAGGTCCAGAACTTCCCGTTCCGCCATCAATTGTGTAACGCTTGAATTGCTTCGGTCAATTTCGGGATGATCTCATGAAGGTCACCTACTACTGCATAATCCGCCAATTCAAAAATAGGCGCTTCAGGATCTTTATTGATTGCGATGATATTTTGGGATCCTTTCATTCCTACTACGTGTTGAATTGCTCCGGAAATCCCTACGGAGAAATAGAGCTTGGGGGATACATTTTGTCCAGAGCTTCCAATTTGTCGAAACGGAGGCAGCCACCCTGAATCCACCACTGGTCTAGATGCAGCTAACTCCGCTCCCAATGCTGATGCTAATTCTTCTGCTATAGGAATTTTTGATTCTTCACCGATTCCTCTACCCACAGATACAATCACCTCCGCACTTGTTAGATCAACTCCTCCCGCTGAATCCTGGAAAGGAGCTTCACTTTCAGAACGAATTTGGTCTTGTGTTAAGGAAATCTGAATTTTTCGTAATGAGGAATTTCCTTTTCTCACAGTATTTGCCTGATAGGCTGCGGATTGAAAACTGATAAGTCCACACTGATTTCCGTTTACGACAATATCCGAAGCTAATTTTGAATTAAACATCTGTTTAGTAAAAATGGGGGTTTCCTCTTGTACTCGGAACGAAATAACATCTGCAATAAAGGGTGATTCGGTCATGACACCTACATTAGGTAAAAAATCCCTCACCATATAAGTATGTGCCATCACAACAAATTCCGGAGATTCCAGTTTAATGACCTGCCTCACTACTTCTGCAAATCCATCACATGAATATTCACTCAATAATTCATGTTCAGCTACGATCACTTCTTTTAATTCCAATCTTTGAGCTTTTTCCACAAGAGGGGATACATCACCTCCCATAAGCAAAACAGAGACTTCCATATTTAATTTATCTGCCATATCCTGAGCACCTGCAACAGCCTCCAAGCTCATCCGGTGAATGGAATTTTCCTTTTGTTCAATTATAACGAGTATTCCCATATCTTATGCTACTACTTTAACTTCGGTTCTTAAAATATCCAACAACCGTGTAACCTGAGCATCCGGTCCTCCCTCAATGAATTCTGTTTGTTTATCTGTCTGAAGGTTATAGATCCTGCTTACTTTCTGTAAACTTTCGTCTAATTCAAGATCAGATTTATTAATAGTTTTAATCTCTTTTTTCTTCGCTCCCATAATTCCTTTTAAAGATGGATACCGTGGTATATTAATTCCAGATTGAATGGATAAACATGCAGGAAGCGGCAGTGTCACCCATTGAAACCATCCCGATTCCAATTCTCGTTTTACTCTTATTTTATTTCCTTTTATATCCGTTTCCATTGCCAAAGTTGCAGTGGACATTCCCAGCATCCCACCCAACAAAATTCCCGTTTGCCCCATCCCCAAATCAACGGATTGCAATCCTGAAAATATTAAATCAAACGATTCTGATTTGATACTTTCGGACAAGATTTTAGCAATTTGGTAAGGATCTGTCTCAAATGGACTTTCTTCAACAACATGGATGGCTCTGTCCGCACCCTTAGCTAACGCTTCGCGAATCACCCTGGGAGCTCTGGCAGATGGCCCCATGCACAAAACAACTACTTCACCTGATCCCCGGTTTTCTTTAATGAGCAATGCCTCTTCCAATGCAAATGCATCACTTTCATTCATTTCATATTGAACGTGTGTGTCCTCTATCCAGAGTTCATCATCAGCAGGTCTAAATACCGAGTCGCTTCCCGGAACCTGCTTGATCAAAACAGCTATTTTCATTTAAATAAAATCCTTGAGTCGATTAATTGAATATAAAATATGAATGGTTAATTTACAGTGTCTATATATTTCGTTTAAATAAATTCACAGTTTCATTTAATTGATAAAGAATGTAGATTTTATATGATCATGTCAAATTTAACTATAATTATTGTAGGTAATGTTTTATTCACTTTGGGAATTTTAGTTCTTTTATGGTTCATCATACGGTGGATAGAACAAAAATATAATAAATGAATTTCAGTTTTGGAAAGTGCACTAAAAAAAACGCAATGTGATTAATCTCACACATTAAAAAAACCATTTGTTATATTACTAAACTCTGAGTACTTTTCATCCCTTTTGTATGTGTTTTATAAACATCAAAACAGCAATTAATTGCACAAGACCTAATTCATTAAGGAGGAATCACTAATGAAACAAATGCTTAAAATATCACTGTACACACTTACATTGACCACTCTGTTGTTTTCACAATCTCTTACGGGAAATTACCAAGTGGACTATATTAATGTGGACTACACCTGGGTTGTTCGTCCCCCTGATGCCACAACGGATCTGGAACCGGTTTTAACGGATCCAAGTAATCCAAATAATGCCACTGGCGGTTATTCGCTGAATGTCAGTTGGCCCAGCAGTGCAAGTCCGATTTTTACCTATCCCTTGACAACCTTCAGTGTAGGAGATACAGCAAAAACACAGCCGGTCCCTCTATGGGGACTGCTCCAGTTAGCAGGGTTTCCCTATGGTTGGATCTCGCTGAATGTTGATTTTAATGATGACGGAACCTTTCATATCAATGATGCGGAAGGGGATTTCTTTAACGGTCCCGGTGATGATCCGGACAATCCCATAGCCCCTCCACCGTTCTATATTCATGGAAGCACCTATCCAACTACCGTGAATATAGATTGTGAATTCGGACAGGTAGTTTTACCTGTAACTGAAGACGGTACATGGACAAGTGCAGGAACATTCGTGGATGAATTTCGGAATCAGTTAAACCAGGGATGGGGAATTACCCTATCAGGAACATTTGCAGAATTCCAGCCTGTTGATCTGCTAAATGATGTTCCCGGAGTTGATTACGGTCAGGTTGGAAATTCAATTGATTTTACCGATTTCCCCTGGAGGGATGGGGTTTCAGCGCCTCACCATACACCCAACCCAAGCTGGGGTTCCATGCAGGTAACCTACAACGATGATTTTTCAACTGTCCAGGATTTTGGTGTCCATTGGCAAGCGACGGACGGACCCTCCAGCAATATCAATGTTGTGGATCCTACAGATGATGGCTATACAGAAGAAGAAGCCGGATATTATAATGGAGTTTTAGGTGCTGCAACCGGACCTATCGGTATAAATCCGTTTGACGGCAACACTATTTTCGACCCCACCAGTGATGAATCAGGTGAATTTGCAATGCTTTTTGATCCTATGGGAGACGATGGTGTACCCATGAGCGGTGATGAAATGCTCCAAAATACCGGTTATTATTTTACCTATAATGATTTTGCCCTTTTGGCCTATGCGCAAGGTGCATTTTTAGGATGCACAGCAGCCTTTGATGGCGATGCTTGTGTTACTGAACAGGTAACCGCATGCGTAACTGACTGTGTAACAAACGAACTCATGACATGTTTGTACACTACTGAAGGTTTTGACGAATCCTGCTTGGCTGACGGAGATCCATCGGATTGTGTTGGATATGCTGAATGCGCCGCACAAATGGGTACTTGGACCGCAAATTGTACCGTTGATTGTACGTCAGACCTATCCCCCTATATCGATGCATGTACTTACCAGGCTACGGTAGAATGTGGAACCCAAGCTGGTGTGTATGGTTTAACCCAATTCGGTTGTCCGGAAGCAGTCGCTGAAGCTGTTGTACCAGTTGCACTTACAAATGTGCTTTTTCCCTGCATGTCCCAACCAAATGCAAACCAGGATGTATGTCTTGCCGGAACCATGTTTTATGCTGTTACGGCAGCAGTTACTGCTTCAGGTGGAGCATGGACATTTCCTGATGATTCAGACCATGATATCGATATGGTGAACGATTTGAATTTTATTGATACAGATGGTGATGGAATACCTGATTTTCCTTATTCAGCGAATGGAGGAAGACTCACATTCCAAGTTGATAATCTTTGCCTTCCTGTGATGGAGACTCAGACGGTTACAGCACGGTTTCAGAATACAGAGAACTTCCGCTGGCTGGACCAGAATGGATTTTTTGCCTGTGTTGCCAATGAATTACCAACTTGCGTAGGTGAATGCATGGGTGGCGGAGGCTCCCAGGAAGACTGCATAGATTATTGTACCGGCGTGTGTTTAGCTACTAATGGTAATCCCGGACTTGCCATGATCAATGAAGGCTGGAATTTAGTGGGACTTCCCATTGAAACCAGTGGACTACCTTATTTATTTGATGCTGATGGCGACGGAATCCCGGATCTTGATCTGTTCGGTGACCCGATAACGGAAGGAATTGAAACAGTCCCAGGTTCACTCTATGAATTTGATGGCACCTACGTTCCCGCTTTTGCCCCTGTAGCAGGAAAAGGATACTGGCTCCGTTCTACCTCGGAACATCCTGCAATATTCCAGGGATATTCCCGATTGACCATTACTCATACATTGCAGGAAGGTTGGAATATGGTAGCAGGTATTTCTGATGTTATGTATTTGGATGAAATTACTGATCCGGGTGGAATCATCGTTCCCGGTTCACTGTATGAATTCAACGGTACCTATTCAGATGCTCCCGCTATTATACCCGGAAAAGGATATTGGGTGAGAGCCTATGAAACCGGTGATGTTACCTTTACGAAAGGAAGCGAAACCGGAAAATCAAGAGAATTCCAAAGATTCACGGATGTAAATACTCTTCAAGTAACGGACGGAAATGGATTGAGCTCCATGCCGCTTTATTTCGGATTAACCATTGCTGACGATAAAGAGAAACTGAGTTACGGATTACCTCCTGCACCTCCTGAAGGTGCATTTGATATCCGTTTCGAGAATGATATGAGGTATATCGAAAATGCAGGTGCTCTTACTATTCAGAATGAATCCAATGAACTGACGATTGCTTATGAAATAGTGGATGGTTCACAATGGATATTGACTGGTGAAACACAATATGTGTTGGAAGGCAAAGGCGAAATCACAATCACGGGAGATGGTTCCCAGTTCAATTTGAGCAAAACAGGATACGAATCACCACCGGATGCTTATTCTCTCAGTCAGAATTTCCCGAATCCATTCAATCCAAAAACCAATATTGCAGTTCAACTGCCGGCAGATCAACACACCACAATCTCAGTGTGGACACTTTCCGGTCAAAAAGTTGCAACATTGTATCAGGGTGATCTGAATGCAGGTACTCATACATTTTCATTCAATGGCGATCATTTAGCCAGTGGAATGTATTTTTATCAAATAGATGCAGGACCGTATCAGGCAACCAAGAAAATGTTGCTGATGAAATAAGTCTGTATTTAATATTCACCACTTAGTAAACGGAAACAGTCAGCTTTTGCTGACTGTTTCTTTTTTATATATTCACACATACATATTGGAGAATATTTAAATGGTTAAACCTATATCGTTTTTCATATTGATTTTAGTTATCAATGGAGTTTTCGCACAAACATCCATTTCCGGATCTGTAACCGATAAGGACAATGGAAATCCTCTCCTTGGCGCCAATGTTTTCATAAAAGGCACAACTATGGGTGCTGCAACTGATGTAAAAGGTGTTTATACAATTCCGAATGTGCCACCCGGTCCTTATGTCCTTATGGCAAACTACATTGGTTATGAGACGGTTAAGGAGGACATCATGGTTGAAGGGGGAATTGTCAATCAATTAAATTTCCAATTAGTTACCTCTGCCATCCAAATGGAAACCTATGTGGTGACTGCCTCACGAAGAAGAGAACGGGTAGAGGACGCACCGGCAGCAATATCAGTAATTTCCAAACAGGATATACGACGAGAGAGTAATACAAATCTCGGTGATTATTTAAAAACAACGAAAGGACTGGACTTTACCCAGTCGGGGATTGACAGCTACAATATTACGGCAAGGGGATTTAATTCTTCATTCAGTTCACGGC
>CAZSIH010000039.1:11940-17450 GCA_964606925.1 uncultured bacterium | reverse complement strand
CGAACTCACGTAACCAGCTTGGAAGGCTGGTGTTCTACCATTGAACTACACCCGCAAATATAGTGGGGAGAGAAGGATTCGAACCTCCGTAGGCGTACGCCGGCAGATTTACAGTCTGCTGCCATTGACCGCTCGGCCATCTCCCCTTCAATTCTCCGTGCAAACGTAATATCTCAGTCGTATAAATGATGTAATCGAACATCGGTTAACTATTAAATCCATTAATTAATCTTTACGCACTTATTAGAAAAGAGCCGACGGAGGGACTCGAACCCCCGACCGGCTGATTACAAATCAGCTGCTCTACCAGCTGAGCTACATCGGCAATAATTACAGTTAACAGTCATAGGTTCTTCCTGCCCTATGCAACACCTTTTCTGTGATTTCGATACACAACATTTTTTACTTTCCTTTTTAAAGAGCCTTAACATTTAATTTTTAATATTGAATAAAGCCTGCAAATTTATCCTGTTTATTGGGAAATAATCAATCTTTTTTGAAAATAAATAAAAAAAATATTTAATGCTCCCTATGTGACAATACAGGCTTACATATGGTTCCATCCGAAGTGTCTTCAATTTTCCACCCCAATTCATACAATTTATCCCTGATTTTATCTGCCTCAAACCAATCCCCTTCTTTCCTAGCATGAATTCGTTTATTTACCCATTCCAGAATATTTTCAGGAATTTTTAATTGGGAAGGAATGATACCGAGGATATCATCAACTGCATTGAGAAAATTAATTCCTGACAAAGCAGACTCATCACTCAATTTATTTTTTTCAATCTTTTTATTTACTTGCTTTATCCAAGTAAATAAAACAGCAAACGCTCTGGGTGTATCCAAATCATCTTCAAGAGCAAGAATGAAATCTTTATGTGATTTTGAAAAAGTTTCTATTTGTGATCCTTTTGCCCTTATATTAGTTTTTAATTTGGACAAAACATCAACTATTCTTTGAATTGCCTGTTCACCTTCATTTTTTCTCGAAAGGGAAAAATTCAATTTCGTCCGATAATGACCATTTAACAGAAGATATCGTATGACTTCAGGTATAAACCCCTGGTTTTTCAAATCATAAATACGATAAAAATTGCCTTCCGATTTGCTCATTTTATCCCCTTTGATCTGTAAATGTTCAGCATGCAACCATGTTTTCACAAAATTTGCTCCTGTGGCTGCACGTGATTGCGCAATTTCATTTTCATGATGAGGAAAAATATTATCTACGCCCCCGCAATGAATGTCAAAATGATCGCCAAGGTATTTCATACTCATAGCGGAGCATTCAATATGCCAACCCGGTCTTCCCTTGCCCCATGGTGATTCCCACCAGACATCACCATCTTCATCTTTGAATCCTTTCCATAATGCGAAATCCTGAGGATTGTCTTTCGTATATTCATCATCGGAGATTCGTTCAGATGATTGGAGAAGGTCACTCTTTATATTTACTAATTTACCATAATCCGGATAATTTGAAATTTTAAAAAATACTGAATTATCATCAGTTTTATATGCAATTCCCCTATCAATTAATTTTTCTATTATTTTAATCATATCACCAACGTGACTTGTAGCTTTGGGAAATTCATCTGCCGGTAAGATTCTCAGCCAAGTTAAATCCTTAAAAAACAGGTCTGTGTATTTTTTAGTTAATTCAGCTAAAGATTTCCCTTCCTCAATCGACCTGCGGATTGTTTTATCATCAACGTCCGTAATGTTCATAATATGGGTAACGGAATATTTCTTATAAATGAGAAAACGTTTTAATAAATCCTCAAAAATAAATGTGCGGAAATTTCCTATATGAGCTTCATCATAAACCGTTGGTCCGCATGTATACAACTGCACCCCTTCATCTTCAATGGGAATAAATATTTCTTTTTTCTTACTAAGTGAATTGTAAAATGATAATGCCATGAATGTTTTTCTGATTAGAAATTAAACAGATGCTCCTTGTGTTTTTTTCTTTACAGTTTTTAACCATCGTCTTTCAATTTGACATTGAATCGCATGTTGAATTGCATCAATTTTTAATATAAAATAATCCTGCCCTTTGATTCTGGTTACCAGACCAAACATTCCTCTTAATGGTCCTCCAATAATTTCTACCTCGTCTCCAATTGCAAAATAATCTGTCGGTTCAGGGTTGAATCCTCCTTCAATCAAATTCCTGATTCCATTAATTTCAGTTTCACGGATGGGAATAATTTCACCACCAATTTTAACGACATGATGTACGCCATAGGATTGGACTATATTGAAAGTCTCATTTTTTTCAGCATAAACAAAAATGTAACTGTTAAACATGGGTTTTTCAATCCATTTATACCTATCACTCCACTTTCGTTTTACTTTAATGAGAGGTAAATATGTTTTAATATTTTTTTCACACAAAAACTTAAATGCCACCTTTTCATGACGGGGTTTCGTATACACAGCCATCCATATTTTCATTACAATACCGCCTCTTTCACAATTTTTTCAATAAGAAAATCAAAGGACCATCCAATTTCATTAGCTGCCATGGGAACAAGACTTGTATCTGTCATTCCCGGTAAAGTATTTACCTCCAAAAACCATGGAGTGTTTTTTTCATCCAATAGGAAATCAATCCTTCCATAATTAGAACATCCAAGTTGATCATATATTTTTTTGCCTGTTTCATTTATTTCTTCCGTTAAATTATTTGGAAGTTCGGGAGAACAAATATAGGTACTCATTCCTTGTGAATATTTACACTCATAATCATACAAATCATTCGATGGAATAATTTCCACGATGGGTAGTATTTTCTCTCCAACGATTGAAACTGTCAATTCTCTCCCTCGAATATACGTTTCAACTAAAACATCTTTATCATATTCAAAAGCGGTTTCAACAGCTTTTTTTATTTCCATTTGGTTTTCCACGAGTGTTAATCCAAGGGTACTTCCCAAACGGTTAGGCTTCACAATTACTGGAAAAATTTCCATTTTAGGAATTTCCATTTTTTTATTTATCAATTTCCAGTCTGGTGTGTTAAATCCCAACTTGGAAACAATGGATTTACTTAAATGTTTATTCATACAAATTGATGAAGCAGACACTCCTGAGCCTGTATAGGGAATTTTTATACACTCCAAAAACCCCTGGACAGTGCCATTTTCTCCGATTCCACCATGAAGAGCATTGAATACAAGATCACAAATTATTAAATTAGAAATCGCGGATTCAAGATCGTCAGTAAATTCAATGCATTCAACTTCATATGACATTTCAAAAAGTGCTTTTTCAACTGCTTTCCCTGTTTTTAACGAAATTTCCCTCTCAGGGGAATTACTCCCCATCAACACTGCAATTTTCATTTAATTCTTCGAGTTTAAAAGCATTTCTGCCCCTTCATCCAGGTTTTTTACAGTAAACGAAACAGTGATTTCATTAGATATTTCTTTCAGTGTTTCCTGTCCTCTTCCAGTCATAACAAGCATGGTATCCATATCGAGACCTATTCCAGCTTTTATATCAGAAAGGGAATCGCCGATCATCAAACATTGATCCAGTTTAAGAGATAGATCTTTGGCTGCGTCAAGAAACATCCCGGGTTTTGGTTTCCTGCGTGCAGATCCGGTTCCGGGAAGGTCGGTACACACATACAATCCTGATATTATCAAATTTTCCTGCTCAATTTCACTGACTAAATAAGAGTGAATTTTGTCTAATTCTTTCTCTTTTATCAATCCCCTTGATACTCCTGATTGATTTGTAACAATGCAAAGATGAGGAGAAAGTGTAGATAATTTTTGAAGTGCATTCAAGGTAAAAGAATATAATCGAAAATCTTTCAATGAGGAAATATAACCGGGATCAGGATTTAAAGTTCCATCCCTATCAATAAAAATTGCATCATAAACATATGAATTATCAGACATGTTTTATTTCGGCTAATTGGACTGAACTTTTTGCAAAATAAAATGCACCTACAATGACAAAGGGAATAAATCCTACTCCATGAAGAATAATTGCTAAGGATTGTGATATTCCCTGTTCTTTTCCGAAGACTGAAACCATCATATAAATGACAACTGCGTGATAAGTTCCGACATATCCAGGAGCTGCTGGAACAGAAATGGATAAGGTGGTTGCAATTAATAATAATCCTGCTTGTGCCCAGGACAATTCAACTCCCACTGCTAATACAACTAAATAAACACAGAAAAAATAAATAACCCAAAGATAAATCGTATAAAATGAGATAATCCTTTTGTCTTTTGATTCACCCAATTGAATAAAACCATTAACGATATTTATAATAATTTTTATTAAAATATTAATCCCTGATTTAGATTGTGACAGGATTTTTCTGGAAAAATTATTCCAATTCTGTTTTTTCTTACTCAAGATAATTATTATGAACAGGGCAACCAAAACAATTACGGCAATTACTATTAACCCTATTTTTAACCAAGTTTCCAACGGAAAAACAACCACAAAAAACACTGAAAAAACAAACAACCCCGCCATATCTAATACTCGGTCTAAAATTATTGTCCCCATTATAGATGAAACGCTTAATGAACAATCCTTTGAAAGAGAGTATCCACGTAGTAATTCCCCCATCCGAAAAGGTAAAACACTATTTCCAAAATACCCAATTATTGTGGCACTGAATAAAGGAGAAACCGGTAATGCAACCATTGGTTTCAATAATAATTGCCACCTTTTAGCTCGGACATGTACACTGTAAATAAATAAGAAAAATACTACAAGGATATAAATGATATTTGTCTTTTGCAAATGAATCCATAACTGATTTACATCTAGATTCCAAAATGCATAGTACAATCCAATGAGACTCAAAATAATCCCAATGATTAATTTTTTAGTACTATTCACGAAAATCTATCATTTCCCATCCGGTTGTGTCCGGAATTATTTTCGTAAAATCAGTAGATTGATATTTCTTTAAATTAAGGTTTAAATGAATGGATTCATTATCACTGAAATTTATGATTAAATCTTTGAGATTATAAAATCTATCAACTTCAAGAATACCGGAAATTTCATATTCTGCGATTGATAAATAAATAGTTTTTGATTGTTTATTATCTTCAATCTTATCCACAGACACTTTTTTCCAGTCTCCATTCAAAATAGAAATCAAATTCAATTCAGAATGAATATATTGATCAATTACAACTTTGTTTTGATGCGGATAAAACGTATAAAATAAATTATTATCTAATAAAAGGGACAGGTTTGGTAATCGGATCATTAAATGATGATTATCTTCAATAAATAAATCACCATTTGACGTGCTTTGAGTTGACATTTGCTGTTGGTCAATATTTAAATGATAAATTCCCGGTTGTTCATAAAGTTTATGAATTACTGAATCTAAATGGAACGATTCACCGGATAACGACGTAAAGTAAAATCCCAAAATCAATTGAGAATATTTTAGAATTATTTTCAATCTGAGATCATTTCAAGGTAAGATTCATCCACCAATACTTCCCTTGCTT
>CAZSIH010000039.1:0-11930 GCA_964606925.1 uncultured bacterium | reverse complement strand
ACCCACAATTCCAATCTTCTCCATTTCATCCATTAACCGGGCAGCCCGGGAATATCCTAATTTCAATCGTCTTTGCAGTAACGAAATGGATCCTTGCTGATGAATGACTACTAACTTTATGGCTTCTGTAAGCATTTCATCTTGTTCATCACCGCCGATAGTTAAATCACCAGAAGAAAATACCTTAATACTGGGAAGTATTAACTCCTCACCTTCTGGTTGTGATGTGATATGATTCATAATCGATTCAATCTCTTCTATGGATAAAAAGGCATTATGAAGTCTAACTGATTCTGCAGAGCCTAATCCTACAAAAAGCATGTCACCTCTACCAATTAATTTTTCCGCTCCTGATGAATCAATGATGGTCCTTGAATCAATTTTTGTTGCCACCTGAAAAGCAATTCTGGACGGAAAATTCGCTTTGATCACACCGGTAATTACATCAACAGAAGGTCTTTGTGTAGCGATGACCAAATGAATTCCTACTGCCCGAGCCAATTGTGCTAAGCGGGCAATTGGAGCTTCAACATCCTTAGCGCTCATCATCATCAGGTCTGCCAGCTCATCAATTACCAGAATAATGTAGGGCATTAGAGGTTGAATTTCAGATTTCATTTTTTTATTGTATTCACCAATATTTCTCACCACAACCTCAGACAAAACGGTATATCTATTATCCATTTCCTTCTCCAATCCCTTCAAAGCAAGAATGGCATTTTCAGTTGTCGTTACAATGGGTTCATCAAAATCTGTTGAACGAATGAGGAAATATTTCTCCAGGGATCGGTACATTGTCATTTCAACTTTTTTTGGATCAATTATTAAAAATCGAACCTCATCCGGTTTTGCACGGTACAGGATACTACAGATAATTGTGTTCAAACAAACCGATTTTCCAGATCCTGTTGTTCCTGCGATCAGCAGATGGGGCATGTCACTTAAATTTAATGTTTCAATCTCACCGGAAGTACTTTTTCCGATGGCAAGAGTTAACAGCGATTTGCTCCCAGCAAATTTTTCAGAATTCACAATGGATTTAAAATAGACCATGGCAGGATTTCGATTGGGGATTTCAATTCCAACTGATGATTTTCCCGGAATGGGAGCGATGACTCTTACACGGCTTGCTTCCATGACTCTGGCTAAATCATCAGATAATTGAACAAATTTATTTACTCTCACTCCTTCTGCAGGTTCCACCTCAAACAAAGTGATAATGGGTCCCGGATGGACATTTACAACTTTTCCTTCAACACCAAAAGTTTCCAGTGATTGAGTTAGAAAATTTGCTCTTTCTAATAATTCTTCTCTACTCATTCCATCCTGAATATTTACAGGAGAATCAAGTAAATCGGTGGTGGGTAATTGATATTCCCGCCTGGCAGCCTTCCTTTCCTTCAAGTTATCAAGTGCTACCTCTTCCTCTTCAACTATCTCTCCAACTTCAATATTTTTTGAGTCTTCTGATATTTCCGAATTGGTATTTTCTCCTTTAGCTGAATGATCTTCAATATTTTTTATTTCAGAGGAAGTTTTTTGGTCATCTGTAGGTTGATTATTTTCTTCTTCTTCCGGAGAATTTTCTTCTTGCTGCTCTATAGTTTCTGAATAAACTTCCTCTTGTTTCTCTTCAATTTTTAGAATCAACTCTTTGGTATGCTGTTGCTTTGATTTTTCCTTTTTCTTCAATTCCCTTTCCAAAGAAAAGAAATTCCATTTATCCTGAATCAATTTTCCTGCAGTCTGAAATGGATGGTAAAAACTCCAGGAAAAATATCCCCTGATCAGCAGTAACCAGCTTCCAACCAAGATCACTGAGACTCCAATTCCTCCTAAAAAATCATGGAATAAATTAGCAATTGACCATCCGGTAAATCCTGAATATAGTACATGAGGTGGATTACCTTCGTAAATCCAGATTGTGATCTGTCCAATGGAGATGGAAATCAAAAACATGGCACCAAGAAGATAGAGTGAGGTCCGATAAAGGTTTTCAAGTTTACGATGACTAAATAACCACCAACCCCATATGAATCCTAAAAGTGGGACAATGATGACTGAATAACCAAACCCTAATTTTATAAATAAATAGGACACATAAATTCCCACAATTCCCATGGTGTTGGTTAACTTGACATTTGGAGAGATTCTCGGCTCTTCAGATGGATTAAATCCTACCAAACTGGCTAATATACACAACGAAAAAATCAGCAATAAAATACCGGTAATTTCTTGTTTACGATTTTGCATAATTCTCCGGCTTTCGAATAAATATTTTAATGTTCAATTAATAATGAAGATCAGGAATATAAAGTTCCATGTGTATACAATGGTGCTTTTTTAATTAAGGCGGATTTTACTTTTCCCCTGACATCTATTCCAATTTGACTCCCCGGTTTACTGAACTTTCGGTTCACATATCCCATACCGATTCCCATATTTAATACCGATGAAAATCCGCCGCTGGTCACAATCCCTCTCTCTTCATCATTCACTAAAATTGAATATCCATTTCGAGGGATAGCTCTTTCCTCCATCTGAAAACAAATCAAACGCTTAGAAAAATCTTTTTTCATCAAAATCAAGGCATCCTGTCCAATAAAATCGTTTTTATCCATTGCAACAACCCAGCCCAATCCAGCTTCATAAGGATTGTTAGATTCATCTATATCATTTCCGTAAAGACAATATTTCATTTCCATTCTCAATAAATCCCTTGCACCAAGTCCAGCCGGAATCAATCTGTATTTTTTCCCTTTTTTTAAAATATCTTCCCACAAATTTCCTGCATCTTGGTTGCTGCAATATATTTCATATCCAAGTTCACCCGTATATCCGGTACGGGAAATAGTGAGTGGAAAATTAAATTCGTTCGACTGAACAAATTTATAATATTTGAGATCGTCAAATGATATCTGCATAACTTCTGAAACGATTTTCCGACTGTTCGGACCTTGAACAGATAAAAGACTCATTTGATCACTAATATCTTCAACCTGTACATTTTCATTATTATTTCTGTCCAGCCATTTTAAAATTTTTTTAAGATTTCCTGCATTCACTACCAACATGTAATGGTTTTCATATCGATAAACCAACATATCATCAATGATGCCTCCTTTTACATTGCACATGACGGTGTACTGTGCACATCCCGAAGAAAGTAGAGAAATATCGCCGACCAATATTTTTTGTAAAAAATCCTGCGCATTTTCTCCTTTGACAATCACTTGACCCATATGACTGACATCAAATAACCCTGCATGAGTTCTGACCGCAAAATGTTCTTCAGCAATTCCGGTATAAAAAACCGGCATTTCATATCCACCAAAATTTACCATTTTAGCTCCTATATCAGTATGATAAATATGGAGAGGTGTTTTATGCATTTTTATAGATAATCGAAATAATTTGGTTTACAAATTAGATAAATTATCCATATTTATTCTTAAAGGATTTCATCAACTCAGCTACTGCTTCTGCACCTTCAAGGGTCATGGCGTTATACAAGGACACCCGAATACCACCAACACTACGGTGACCCTTTAACCCGATTAATCCACTGGCAGTTCCTTCTTCTATAAACTGTTTCTCCAAATCCTCACTAGGAAGTCTAAATGTAATGTTCATCCAGCTTCGGCTGTTTTTTTCTGCCGTTGGTTTGAAAAAATCATTGTGTGAGTCCAATAAGGTATAGATCAAATCTTTTTTCTTCCGGTTAATTTCTTCGATGCCAGAAAGTCCACCATTTATTTTCACCCATTCTAATACTAATTTTAATATATAAATGGCAAAGACAGGCGGAGTATTAAAAAGTGAATTTTTATCAGCATGCGTTTTATAGTCCACCATTGTTGGAAGATTTTCATTACCTTTTTCAAGTATATCTTTCCTGATTCCTACTATGGTCACACCTGAAGGACCAAGATTCTTTTGAGCACCTGCATAAAACAGGGAAAAACGGGAATAATCAATTTTCCGTGAACAAATATCGGAAGATAAATCTGCAAAAAGGGGGACGTCTCCTGTATCCGGGATGGTTTGATATTGAGTTCCCTTGATGGTATTATTGGAAGTTATATGAACATACGCTGCATTATTGGTTATGTCTTCTATAGTAAATTCCGGGATGAAAGTGTAATCTCTGTCCTTCGATGATGCAATTACATTCACTTTTCCAATTTTTTCCGCCTCCTTGATTGCCTTTGATGCCCATGTTCCGGTATCTACATAATTTGCTGCCATCCAATCTTTTAGAAAATTTAACGGTATATTTGCAAATTGAGACGATGCTCCGCCACCCACAAATAAAATGTGGTAATTATCTCCAATTTCCAATAATTCTCTCAGCATATTATTGGCTGAATCGTTGATTTCCTCAAATTGAGGAGATCGATGAGAAATTTCTAATACCGACATTCCCGAACCCTGATAATCCAACAATTCTCCCTGAACTATTTTCAGTACCTCTAAGGGTAAAGTCGATGGGCCCGGATTAAAATTAAATACTCGTTCTGACATTATTTTTCCTTTTCACTAATTTTTTTAATAAATTTTTCGATTATTTGAACAATCTCCTCACCGACACGGATCATGCATTCCTGCGTGGATGCTCCTAAATGAGGAGTCATTAATACATTCGGGGCATTCATCAAGGGTGAATCAGCCGGAGGTGACTGGCTCCAAACGTCAGAAGCATATCCTGCAATACCTCCCTTTTTCAGTGCTTCAGACAGGGTATGTTCGTCAACCGTTCCTCCCCTTCCTGTGTTGATAATATAAGCATTGGGCTTGCAATCCATTAATGTAGATTTGTTTATAAAATTTTTCGTTTTGTCGGTCAGGGGTAAATGAAGGGATACATAATCGGATTGATTTAATACCTCTTTTAAATCTGTTGACATTTCCCCAAATTCGCTTTTGACATCTCGGTAGTGATATCCTATGATTGTCATCCCAAACGCTTTTGCCCGGCGGGCAAGTTCATTTCCAATTCTACCATATCCAATGATACCCAGGGTTTTACTGAATAATTCCGTTCTTTTTAATTGTTTCTTCAGCCATTCTTTATTGTGCATGGTTGTATCTGCTTTTACCACATTATTTGTCAGAGATAAAATTAAAGTCATAGCCATTTCAGCCACAGCAATGGATGACGCTTTTGGCGTATTATGAACCTTAATCCCAAGACGATTTGCTGTCTCAATATCAATATTATCAATTCCTACTCCGCCTCGAATGATTAATTTCAGGTGCTTTGCTTTTTCCAAATAAGACCTGTCCGCTTTGGTTTCACTCCGCACCAGAATGATGTCCGCTTCGGCAAATGCAGATCTGGCCGTACTTACATCACCTAATAAACTCAGTTTTTCCTCCAATCCCGGATGGAATGGATCAGATATTAGGATCAACATAAAATCATTTAGTCCGTTAATAAATGGACGACCATACCGCTTCTCAATTTCGGTTCAAACCAGGTTGATTTGGGAGGCATCACTTTTTGGGCATCCGCTACATTCAATAGCTGACTCACCGTAGTGGGATACAATGAAAATGCCATATCAAATTCTCCGGAATCTACACGGGTTTCCAATTCCGTATTTCCTCTAATTCCACCTACGAATTGAATCCTCTCATCTGTTTTGGGATCCTGAATTTTCAGAATGGGTCCAATGAAATATTGCTGTAAAACTTCCGCATCAATTTCTCTAACCGGGTCGTCTTCTGTGATCCTTTCATTCAATAAAACCATTTGATACCATTTCCCTTCTGCATATACACCATAGGAGTGAGGATTGTCGGGAGAGTAAGTTCCCTCATTGTTTAATGTTATTTTAAAATTGGATTCCGCTTTGTTCAAAATATCCTGGAGAGAAACATCTTCCGGCTTTTTCACAATTCTATTATATGGCAATATATTTACCTCATCATCCGGAAACAAAACCTGTAAAAAATGATAAATGGGATAGGGTAAATTATTAATTCCTTTATTGTTTTTCTTTCTTCGCAGAACTTCTGCAGCAGATTCTGAACGATGATGTCCATCTGCTATATAGGTGCAATCAAGGTTGTTGAATCTGTTTTGAATGGTTTTGATCATTGAATGGTTTTCGATCACCCAAAAATCATGAGTTACTCCATCTTCTGAAGTAAATGAAGTGTTTGGTTTTACTTTGGTTAATTGTTTAAATAACTCTGATATGTCAGAGTTATTTCTGAAAATTGAAAAAACAGGACCGACCTGCGCCTCTAAATACTCAATGTGATTTGCCCGGTCTTTCACCTTGTCCGGACGGGTATGTTCGTGTTTTTTTATCAAACCCTTTTCGTAATCATCAACAGGCATCACACAACACAAACCCGTTTGACTTGTATTATTAAAGGATAATTTATAAATATAAAAATACGGTTCTTCATCCTGAATCATTAAACCGTTCTCGATAAATGACTGCAAATTTTCTTTTGCCCTTTTATAAACAGTTTCACTGTGCGGATCAATCCCATCATCAAACTCGCATTCTGCTTTATTTACCCTTAAAAAAGAATTGGGATGGATCTTGACAATTTCCTTTGCTTCCTGAGTATTTAATACATCATATGGAAGGGAAGCAATTTCAACTGCTTTTTCAGGTATGGGTCTTAATCCCCTGAATGGAAATACCCTGACCAATTCTACCTCATTTGTGCCAAAGCACTCTTAATAACATCTTCCAAATTTCCATCTAATTCACCGGATTCCTCCAGTGACTTTAATGCTCGATATGTCTGAGATCGGTGAAATCCCAATGACTGTAATGCTTTGAGGGCATCTCTAAATAGTTCGGATTCAGTAGAAATTCCGGAACTTCCCGGTATTTCATCCACGTCTGTTGAAACAAATTTTTCTTTTAATTCAACAATAATTCTTTTCGCTATTTTTGGGCCAATTCCGGGTAAGGTGGTCAATGATTTTACATCACCTGAAACAATTCTTTTTTTCAAATCTTCGGTTCGGACACCGGAAAGAATCCCTATAGCAGATCGTGGTCCGATCCCATTTACACTGGTTAAAAGACCAAAAAGTTCTCTCTGTTCCTCGCCCGAGAATCCGTATAGGTTTAAAATATCTTCCCTGACATGGAGATAGGTTGATATGTCCACCTGCTCACCCTTTGAAGGCAAATGTTCATAAGTTCCAATTGTGATGAATACTTTTAATCGAACTCCTCCAATATCAATTATGACTGAGGAAGGATCTTTCTTAATTAAAATTCCTGAAAGTGAATCAATCATATTTTTAAAATTTATTTTGATGAATATAACACAATGCAATTGCTAAAGCATCTGAAGCATCGGTGGGAATATTTTCATCAGGTAATTTTAACAGTTTACAGATCATAAAACTCACCTGTTCCTTTGATGCAGCACCATTCCCCACAACAGACAATTTTACTTTCCGTGGAGCAAACTCAATGCAGGGAATTTTCATATGTGCACCAACTAATAGTAGCGTTCCTTTCGCCTGTCCAAGTGACATGGCAGATTTAATATTCTTGTGGTAAAATGTATCCTCAATTGCCAAAACTTCAGGTGCATGGGATTTCAACAGTTCCATGGATGTTTTATACAAATAGTTTAACCTGTCCGGAAGTGCCAATTTTCTGGGAGGGCGCAAGACACCATTATCAATATGATGAACATTATTTTTATCATCCAATTCAATAATTCCAAATCCCGTTGCACTTAATCCGGGATCAAATCCAATAACACGCATCAAAACCTATCCAATTAAATATTCGCCTGAACAAAAATGACCTACTTTTAAGACCCATCATCCAAATCAACATTTGCATATACATTCTGTATATCTTCATTGTCATCCAATGCTTCCAATAAAGACAGGACTTTTAGAATATCATCACCTTCCACTTTCTGCAGATTATCCGGAACCATTTCTACATCAGCTGATTTGATCTCAAATCCATTATTTTCCAACGAATCTCTCACATCCATCAGTGCATTTGGTTCAGTGGAAATAATATAATTTTTTTCATCTATTTCTAAATCTTCTGCACCGGAATCCAGAATTGCTTCCATGACGGTCTCTTCGTCTCCTGAAGATAAATCAAGAACGATTTGCCCTTTCTTATGAAACATCCATGATACGCTTCCGTTTTCACCTAAATTCCCGCCATATTTTGTCATGAGGTGACGAATATCGGCAACCGTCCTGTTTTTATTATCCGTAAGTACTTCCAATAAAACGGCAACTCCTCCGGGAGCATAACCTTCATACACTGCCTCTTCATAACTCAAACCGGGGAGGTCACCGGTTCCTTTTTTAATTGCACGCTTTATGTTATCTCGGGGCATATTAGCAGATTTCGCCTTCAAGATTGCCTGTCTTAATCGGGGATTTGCTGACTCGTCCCCGCCTCCGTTTTTTGCTGCAACAGTTATTTCCTTAATCAGTGTAGTGAATATTTTCCCTCGTTTCGCATCCAGGGCTCCCTTCTTCCTTTTGATGGTTGACCATTTACTGTGTCCAGACATTATATTCCTTGAATATACCATAAAAATTTACGGCATTCCTGAGTCCTGCCCAAATTGGTTTCAATGAATTTTACCTTAAATTATTATGCACAATGGATTAGAATAAAAATCATTTAGGAAATAAAGGGTTTTAAAAAAATATTGAAGTTCGAGAAAATTGGTTTTAACAATTGAATGGATTCCTGCCTACGCAGGAATTACAAATCGCTGATGATAATTCAAAAAAAAGGGGCTGATCCTTTTGGGACAGCCCCTGATTTTTTTACCGGTTAACCGTATATTTACTTCAATAACATAACTTTTTTCATATCGGTGAATTCACCGGAATTCAAACGATACATGTAAATCCCTGATGTTACCGGTCTGTCTGAATTATCTCTTCCGTTCCAAACGACTGAATAATGATTCGGTGTTAAAAATCCGGAAACGAGAGATTTAACTTCTCTTCCCATCATATCATATACAACCAAGGAGGTTATTCCTGCATTTTCCACACTATAATGTATTGTTGTCGTAGGATTGAATGGATTCGGAAAACTCCCTTGAAGACCAAACGTGACAGGTTCGACATTGATTTCAGATTTTACCAATGTGAATTCAGCATTTTCAATATTAGACATTGAAAAATGACCGGAACCTGAAAGTTCAAATACGTCTCCTGAAGTTGAAGTCAGAATCCATTTAGAATTATCAGAAACATGATATGAAACATTGAGGTCACCGAAAGGATTCATCACTGCAATATTTCCTATTGAACCGGTATAAATGAAGTCATTGTCATAGCGCACATCAAATGCTCCTGCAGGAGGAACCGGTGGGAGACTGTAACTGAGCGCTTCGGCTTCAGGAACGTTCGCATCAAAATAAAGCGATTTCCCGTTAAACGAAATAGAACTTGCATTTTCAAGACGATCTACAAATTCACGACTCCGAGCAGCAGCTCCGCCAATTACAACATCACCATCTGCATTGGTACGGATCCAATATCCTTTACCCGGTACAAGTTCGGTGGACGATTCATATCCCGTGCCAAATCCATACAATGTATTTGCCACAATAATTCCATCGGGATCGCTTATAGTTTCGACACCCATCGTTTCAGAACCGCCGGAAATTAAATTCCATCCGGCAGCTAAGGTTGCAGGAATTTCACTTACATCTCCGCCTTCAACCATATTTTCACCTTCAGCATCAAAACGTAACCAATATCCTTCACCCAAATCCAGATTTTCTGCGGATACATAACCTGCATCAAATGCATACAAAGTGTTGTTGATCGAATTCGGAAAGACCTGAGAATAATTGTTGTCCTCGGTTTCTACAGGAAGTCCAACTAAATTCCAATTGGCTTGATTGGCAATTGTAACTTCAACATTTCCTCCGCCATCTCCGGGATAGTCAGGTTCGGAATTATTGGTGAATTCAGCAGAACCACCATAAACAAGATTTTTATGATCGGCACCTAACATATCACCGATCTCATTAAAATACCAGTCCGGCATTTGGAATACAAAATATACCTCATCACTGGTTCCCCATTGAAAAGCATGTGGGAACTGTTCTTCCGGACTGCACCACCCGCTGGGAGTGTCACATCCTGCACCATCCCAATCGGTTTCATCAGGAGTATTTGAAGCATTCAATGGATTCCACCAGGTAGCTCCATTATCTGTTGATTTGAATATCAAAATATCTTCACTCCATTCGGGATAATATTCCCACGGTTCTTCGCAGTCATAAGGATCCGCAGGGTCAAACCCCTCAACAGGTCCTTTGACAGCTAAATCAGTTACGACCCACACCAGATTTGGATCTTCCTTATCAAATGCCAATTGACACTGGGTCTGCCAGATAAAACTGTCTCCACCGGGATTTGAAAATCCCCATGTGGCACTTCCCGTTGTTACCTTGGAATAATTCCATCCGGTGGGAGTGTTGACAAAACCGGGATTATCAATATGATTTCTGTCAATAGTAAAATGATAAAATCCGGCACCCACTTCGCTTCCGTCTCCTGAATGATAATAGCAGAATGAATCATCACAGGGAAGTATTTCCATTAAAATATGCGGATTTCCGTCACCGTCAACTTTCATATCAAATTCATAATAACTCCACCAGCTTGTCATGACAGATGTGGAATCTGCACAAGGATCGAAGTAATCACTGAAATAGTTATTCTGCATATGTTCAAACACATTATCCGGTACAAAATAATACCAATCATTATAATATGGAGGTGAAGTACTGGACGGTCCATACCAACTTTGTCCATGATCATCTGTCATTTTAAAAATATATGTGTGATTGTTAGTAATGGTACTGGCATCATCCAAGCCTCCGGCAAATAAACCGACAAGACCTGCTGCACCCATTCCATCAGGAGTCATGCTGACTGTTGGGCTTGAATTATAACTTCCTCCTGCGTCTCCCGGTTCTAAATGAGCAGGTTCGTCTATAATAATAAATTCAGAACCAAAAACAAGGTATCCGTCTTCATAAGCCTCGCTGTGAAACATGTAATAGTTATTTCTTGTCCAGTCATTATAAGCAACATTTACAATTGTATTATTTCCATCGGAGGAGATTCCCGGGCTTCCCACCCATTGATCTGTTTGACCACCCCATTGGACGTCTATATCAATCGGTGTTGCAAATGAGCCGCCATCCCATCCAAATTCGTCGTATGTGTAATACGGTCTTCCGCCATAAGTACTCTCAATGCCAGTATATTCATTCCAGAATGCATAAGGATAATCCGAATTACCCAAAGCGCTGGGATACCGAGCTTGTCTGTTGGACGGAGGCCAATCAAAACCGACATTGATGTAATTATAATTTGTCCAACTCATTCCATCCTCAGAAAACGCAGCTCCGAGCTGACCATGAGTGGTATTTTCACCGGCCCATTGTCTGTGAACGAAAAACCAGCCATTGTCTTCATCCACATAAAGAGGTCTGGTTGTACCTGAGTACATACCGTATCCATTGGTTGAAGAATCTACCAGAGCGGACCATGAGGTATTATCACGACTCATACTGCGATGAGTAGTAATCTGTGCTTTCCCATCCTCAATATCAGTCTGGACAGCTATTGGTTCGACAAATCTTGGAAGTATTTGGTGCTTGGTTACCTTCGCAGGTAATTTATGTACTGCCCCGAAAGTGACACCAATTCCCAAAATTAAGGTTAATATACAAGATATGTATTTGTTCATTGTCATTCCCTTTTTGTTATAGTTTAGTAAAAAACACCCTTAACACGAACTTGAGTGTACATTGTTTTTTTGCATTTCACAAACTTTTATTTCAGTAAAATCAATTTCATAAAATCAGAATGATCTGCAGAGTTTATCTGCAGGAAATAAACCCCTGCACTCACAGGATTGCTGTAT
>CAZSIH010000038.1:0-17459 GCA_964606925.1 uncultured bacterium | reverse complement strand
GGCGTCTTCGGTATTATGCCAAGTGGATTATTCAAATGAGATTCAACCCATTTTTGATTCAAATTGTACCGGATGTCATGGTGGGAATAACAATCTATATCTGGATTCCTACGCAAATGTCATGGCAGGAAATAGCAACAATGGTCCGGTCATAATTGCTGGCGATTCTGATAATAGTATCCTTGTACAGAAAATATTAGGGACTGCTGATTTTGGAGGTCGCATGCCTTCGAACAACCCAACCTACTTTGACAGCAACCCAGATTCTCTGCAATTAATCAGGGATTGGATAGATCAGGGTGCCTTATTATCCACCAATTATGATGATTATTTGTTCCCGGAAAAACTATTTATAATTAGAAATTTTCCTAACCCGTTCAATCCTGTTACCCATTTTCAGGTTTATTCTCCAATTCAACAACAGGGAAAAGTTTCAATCATTAATCTCACCGGACAAAAGGTTGTTGATCTTGGTGTCGTACAGCTGAACCCCGGGAACCAAATCTTTTCATGGAACCAACAAACTTTCATCAACCTGTCTTCCGGGCAATATCTGTTTTACCTAAAAACCGATGAATTGACCGTAACGCACAGGATTTCTCTCATCAAATAAATAATTGTTCCTTCCTTCCATTTAGAGAAATAACGATAATGAGTGCTCACTGCAAGGCAGTCATTTTCATGGTATATTTCTTAAACGGTCAAATTATTCTATTTCCTTGACACCTTTGACTTCCATCATTTTGGGAGTTGTTTTCTGGGCTCTCTCTCTGTATTCGATTTCGACAATGGCATGGATGTGGAAATATAATGATCCCTCAAAACATACTGCTGATTCCCATGCAGACGATGCCGATCCTTGGCAGACCACCCTGAAAAAATGGGTAATCTCACACAGGTTGGCAGGGATGATCTATGTGATTCTATATATTCTAATGATGAGTCACATGGTTCCCAGAATGTGGACATATCAGATTGAACTTCCAGCACGAACAGTTGTTCATCTCGTTTTAGGGATTTCCATCGGTATAATACTCACGTGCAAAATTTGTATTATCCGGTTTTTCAAACATTTGGGGAGTGTCCTGCCGGTCTTTGGTTTCCTGTTATTTTTTCTGACAACAATTTTGTTGTTCGTCTCGGTTCCATTTGCATTACAGGAACAGAGATTGCTCAAAACAATGAAAGCATTTTCCGAAGAAAATATGGAGAGATTGACCCGGCTTCTCCCAAAAGCTGGATATACGAAAGAAGAAATTATTGAACTGGTTTCCGTTCATCACTTAAAAGCCGGTCGTAATGTTCTTCTTCAAAAATGTGTTCAATGCCATGATCTACGGACCATGCTGGCAAAACCGAGAACCCCAAAAGGGTGGCATGATCTTGTGATCAGAATGGCAACAAAACCGTCAGTCGGTATTACGATAGATCAGGATGATGTGGATTTTGTCACCCTGTATTTAGTAGGGATCACACCTGATTTGCAGGAATCGTTAAAACAGAGACGTTCCAGTTCACCACCCACAGAATTAAAAACACCAAAACTTACACTTCCTTCCAAAATTCCGGATGATTTCGATATGGTAAAAGCGAAACTCCTTATGGAAGAAACATGTACTCAGTGTCATGAATTGGAGGAAATTATCAACCACGGAGGGGATACGATGGGAGGATGGACTGAAATCGTGGAACGAATGGTGGAAGAAAACGGTTTGTATGAAGAACCTGATATCCTCAAGCAGGTTTTACAGTACCTTTCCATTACGTATCCGCCTCAAGTCTCTATGAAGACTCCTGCTAAAAATATTGAATAAAACTCAGGATTCTTGTAGATTTTCCCAAGCGATGGATAGAAAAAACAAGAAGGGAACTCTTATTCACAGAATACACACTTTAGCTCAGGTAGGTATTCTTATTGTATTTTTGGGAAGTTGTACGGATATGGGCGATGAAATATTGAGCGAAGAAATTGAAGGGTGTACTAATTCTGAAGCGTGTAATTTTAACCCGGATGCTACATTAGATGATGGGACCTGTGCATTGGTAGAAGATATTTGCGGGATCTGTGGCGGAGCAGGAGTGGAAGCGGATGATTGTTGTGATGAGGGTGAAACCACAGATGATTGCGGTTTGTGCGGTGGCGATAACTCTTCATGTGTAAATTTTACGGATGAAATTCAACCCATTTTTAATACGAATTGTTCCGGATGCCATATCAATACAATTTCAGGAGGATTAAATTTATCCTCACACTCTAATCTGATGAATGGTGGAAATAGTGACGTGGCTGTTATACCTTATGACGGAACAAATAGTTTGATCATCCAAAAACTGCGGGGGACTGCATCAGGGTCACAGATGCCGATGGGCGGATCATTGGATGAATCTTTTATTTCCCTCATTGAAACATGGATAAATGAAGGAGCACTGAATAATTAAATGAAAAATATCCTATTTCCATTTATTCTATCAATCCAGCTTTTCGCCCTTCCACGGTTTGCTGCAGAAAACGGGGCCTCCTGTAATCTCTGTCACGTGAATCCTGTTGGAGCAGGACTGCGAAATGATTATGGCATATCCTTGTTCTCCATGGAGGAACTTCCCATGGAAAAAGGAATGAAATTGACAGACGACGATTATACAGGAATGATCCTGGAGCATTTGCGTTTCGGGGCTGATTTACGGTTTCAGGTTCTTTCTCACACAGACAATCAAGAAGAATCCCGCACTGCTTATTTCCCCATGCAAGGTGACCTTTATGGAAATTTATCCGTCAGCAATGGGGTTGAAGTCTATGTAAAACAAGACCTTTTAAGGCAACAACCAGAATTCTGGACCACCCTTCCCCTTTTACCGAATGACGGATACCTTCGAATTGGGAGATTCATTCCTACATTTGGATTGAGGTTGGACGATCACACGGCATTTACCCGGGGAGGAAACCTGAGATTATCCCATGGTCTTCAAAAAGAAGGGATGCCCTTTTCCCCTTATGTAGAAACTCCCGGAATAATAGAAGCTGGGATGTATGTTTCGAATGTTTTCCTAACATTGAGTACTTCCAACAAATATGCAACGGGAAGTGAAAGTGGATATGGATTTTCAGAATCCCTGAAGGACAAGAATGTTACATTCAGGGGAGAATATACCGGAGACATTGGTTCTAGAACGACCCTCTTTGGTTTCTCCTTTATGAAAGAGGGTGATCTTCAACTCAAGGGATTGTTTGGAGGAACATCCTTCCTGGGAGTAACTTGGCTTGGGGAAGTGGACATCGCAAATAATTGGGCTAAAGACAATATCACTTCTTTAGCAAGCTTCAGCGAATTTTCTTACAGATTGATGCAGGGAGTACAGTTAGTGACAAGGTTTGATTTATTCGATGAGGATATTGATATTAAAAATAATGCCATATCACGAATCACTATAGGAGCCGAAATTTTTCCATTCAGTTTTTTTGAGATAAAACTTCAGGGCAGATTAACTACCCTCAGCGGTGATGGTGAAAACCCGGAACCTGAATATATTATGCAATTCCACACTTGGTTTTAGATGGAGGTTCTATGAGATTAATTATTTTCTTTAATATATTTTTTATTTTAACGGTAATCAGTTCTGCACAAAAATTTACCAATGTTCAGGTTCTCCCTTTTGAGACGAAGAAGGAAATCATGAAATATATGAAGAAAACCGTGTCCAAATCCCTGGATGTAAAATGCAAATTCTGTCACAATATTAAAGATTATTCAGATGATGGCAACCCTCATAAACTGGTTGCCCGTGAAATGATGCGGATGGTGAAGTCTATGAATACCCATCTGGATTCTGCTTTCGCTACTGGGATGAAAGCAGGAATGAAGCACAGCAGCCCTCCCAAAGTGGAATGCTGGGTCTGTCATAAATCTACTACAGATGTCGAGTTCAAAAAACCGGATTAATATCGTAAATTAAAAAATGGGAATCTGGACTCGTATCAAGAAGATTCGTCTAGAGTTCAAGATTCTTTTCATTCTCACCATTGGACTGGTTCTCGGATTCGGTTCTTACGTCATTTATTCGGTTCAATCTGAATCTAAAGCTCTCCTTCAGCAACACCGGGAAAAATCACATCTATTTGCTGAAACCCTGAATACGGGAATCCGCCATGTTATGCTGGCAGGACGCTCCGGTTATCTTCGTTCTATTGTGGAAGAAAGCAGGGAAAATTTCAATGGAATTGGACGGTTTCAGGTTTTCAATAACCATTCCAAAGAAATTATTCCAGAGACGGGTCCTTTTATCACAATGCCAACCGAAGATAAAGACATCATTGAATTGGTGGAAGCTGAGAATCAAATCAATATTCATACGGAAAAATACATCGAATTCCTGAAAAATGAAAATGACTGTCAGTCCTGCCATGGTTCTGATCACTCCCTAAGAGCCGTCATCCCAATGGAACTGGATTACAATAACGAAAATCAAAATCTATTAGCAGGAGAAATAACCGCACATGCTTTCGAATCCATCATGCTGTCAGGAAAAGGAGAAGATTCGGATCTGTTAATGGAAGAATTACAAAAAATACCCGGGGTTCTCCGTGCATTGGTTTATGATCCGGATGGATATATCGTGGTATTTGGGGATGATGATGACGAACTTCCGGAGCCTATCGCGGAAGAAGCAGCAGAAAAATTCCACGAAAATCTGCAGACAAAATTTTATTCATCTGATTTAGAAGAGGGAATTGAAACATATCTTTTTCCGTTGAAAAACAAAGACGAATGTGTCGTATGTCATGGAGGTGATCATGATATCCGGGGAATTCTTGCATTAAGTTATGAATCTAAAATTGATAAAGGCTCCCACTTTCCCGAAAAGACAATAACTGCAGGATTTGAAACCATGATGCTTTTAGAAAGAGGTCTTCATGCGGGAAAATACATTCATAATCTCAGGCAATTACCCAGAATTAAATCACTTCAGGTTTTTGACAACGGAATACGGAAGGGCTTGGTTCAGGAACTTTACGTTCCCAATCCTGAATACCTAAACCCGGCGCTGGATGACTCAGTTTTTAAGCTCACTCAAATGGCAAATCTAAATCCTGAAAATGAAAACCGTTTAGAGTACCGGGAGAAAAAGGAAGATAATATTACCTACTTAACTCAGGTTATCACTCTCATGAATGATGAAAAATGCCAAGGGTGTCATCATCCTCCAAAACTAAATGACCCGGATTATTCCTTGGAAAAAGACAAATGGAAAGTGAGAAGTTGTATTAAGGTGTCCACATCAATGGAACCGATTTTGGAAGAGATAAAACGAAATATGTATGCATCCATCGGAGTGGGGATTTTAACCGTAATCATGATAGGAATCACCTTGCGCATTTTCATGAAAATGGTCATCATTCAGCCATTACTCATCATTGGGGCAACCGCTGATAAAATTGGGCGAGGGGACTTAACAGCCAACGCATCAGTAAAATCGGAGGATGAGATAGGAAACCTTGCAGATCGAATAAACACAATGATCCAAGGGTTGAGAGAGCGACTGCATTTGACCAAATTTGTCTCAGAAGAAACTGTGGGTGCGGTTTCGGGTAAAGACATGAAAGGTATTTCCCTTGGCGGTGAACGGAAGGATGCAACCGTTTTATTTTCTGATATTCGAAATTTTACTTCTTACTCTGAAAATGTAGAACCGGAGGAAGTTATTGACATGCTGAACAGCTATTTGAACACTCAGGCAGAGGCGGTTAAAAATAACGGCGGAGATATTGATAAATTTGTCGGTGATGAACTCATGGCTGTATTTAAAGGGAAAAATATGGTGGAAAAAGCGGTGAAATGCAGTATTGAAATTCAGGATAAAATTGCCATTATGAACAAGAATAATAATAAAAATATTGGGGTAGGAATCGGTATTAATGCAGGGCCAATGGTCATGGGTGCAATGGGAAGTAAAGACCGAATGGATTACACCGTTCTGGGAGATAATGTAAATCTTGGAGCAAGACTCTGCAGTGCCGCCAAAGCCGGAGAAATCATCATTTCCGGGAGAGCAGTAAAATTTCTTGGTGAATCTCATATTGTGAATCTCAAAATACTGGAACCGATCAAGGTGAAAGGGAAAAAGAATGAGATTGAGGTGTTCTCAATAAAACTTGATTAAGTCACTGAAGAGAAAAACAAAACACAAATCGATGCTAAAACTAAAATAGGAATTGCCAGAAAATTAAGATCAGGTCATTTCAGGTGGTGAAGTTTCGCTATCACTGACTCATATTCTCTGATCCTCCCCCGTTTTTTTAATCCGTTTGCATAAATTGAATATTTCTTTTTTAGCATTTCACGAACATTGATTTTCTGCTGATCATTAAAGGTCGGAATTTTTATTATTTTTTCCAAAGATTGAATCCGGTATTTCTCAATTCCCTCCGGAACTCTGGAAAGTTGGTCATCATGTCCACCGTATTTTATAATTAATGGCTCATCCAAAAATAACACGGGATATTTTGCTGTAATCCGTAGCCACAAATCGTAATCCTCGCATACTCTTAAATTTTCATCAAAGTATCCAACATCATTCAATAGAGATTTGCGAAATAGCGATGATGAAGGAGAAATTCGACACATATCCAAACATTTCTCGAAAATCATACCTCCATACTTTTGATGTTTTTTCCCTTGGTTAACCCGAACTCCATTTCTTATCCAAATCTCATTTGTGTGGCAAAATAAAACATCAGGATTTTTTTCAAGACTTTCTACCTGTCTTTCCATCTTATTGGGTTTCCATTCATCATCAGAATCCAGCAGGGCGATCCAATCACATTTACTTTTTTCTATTCCATGATTTCTGGAAGAACTGACACCCTGATTTATTTGTTGGAGTACATTCATCGATGGGAAATGTGTCCGAATCCAATCAGCGGTTCCATCAGTGGAACCGTCGTCCACTAAAATGATTTCAAGCGGTTGAAATGATTGATTCAATACAGATTGAATCGTTCTGGAAAGAGTTTGTTTGCGGTTGTAGGTCGGTATGATAACCGAGATAGTGAAATTGCTATTCAAATAATTTTTGCGGATACACACCGGTTTTAATTAACTTTTGAATTTCCTTTATGACGTATGGTTTATCTTCCTTGTATGTGATTCCAAACCAGTCTGAGTCACTCCTCAAAACATGAACCTTTTCCCTGCCATCTTGAATCAGATCGTTGATAACCGTGGGAATTAAAAATTCGCTTTTCAATTCTGTTCCTTTTTCTTTCAGAAAATCAACAAACATCTCTCTTAAATAATCGAATAAGATTGGTGTAAATCCCCACATATTCATAGATACAGGCTCCGTTCCATTCAATTCAATTTTACGATCTGATAATACTCCATCATCTGATTTTTGGAGGTTGTCTGTTTCAATCACAGTGTCCAGTTTTCCATTTTCCAATGTACAGAGTCCACGAGTTACTCCACCAAAAATAGACAGTGTTTTATCCAATTGAAAAGCAACCATGGAAAAATCATGGGAATTCTTTTGATAATAATCCGCAATGATCTTAAAGGATTCCCTGCCATAATAATCATCACCATTGATGGCACAAAACGGTTCATTGATAATTTCATTTGCCGCTAAAATTGCTTGTCCAGTCCCCCATGGTTTTTCTCTCCCCTCCGGACAAATAAATCCTTTTGGGAGGTCATTGATATCCTGAAAAGCAAATTCTACTTGGATCCTCCCTGCATATTTATTCGTAACTTTTTCTTTAAACTCATTTTCAAATTCTCGGCGAATGATAAAGACAACTTTTTTAAAGCCTCCCCGAATCGCATCGTAAACGGAATAATCCATGATGGTTTCTCCATTGGGTCCCATTGCATCCAGTTGTTTCAGTCCGCCATAACGGGAACCCATCCCCGCAGCCATAACTAATAGTGTAATATTCTTCATTAAATAAATTATCCTTCAATAATTGACGAAGTTAATCAATTCTTGTCCCTTCATCCGATACAATGATATAAGCCTTTCCTCCAACTTTCTCAATCGCTTTCGCTACTTTTTCAGGGTTGTTCAGGGCATAAGTATCCATACACTCGCCGCTGCTATAAGCGTTGATCCCTCCCGTCCCACAACCCCGGAAACAGGATTACCACAAAATGAATTAAACTATTCCATCAAACGAACATAATAAAATTGTCCTTATTTTTCTGCTTTTTTAATATCTCCGATTTGTAACGGAATCTTCAATTTGGGATCTCTTTTCCGAATAAAATGAGTGGCTTTATTCTGCATTTCTATGATGGAACGATCTTCTGCAGGATTGGATATTTTTAATATGAATTTCTTTTCTCCAGAAACACAGAGGAAATTTTGGTCTCTATCTCCTGTTAAATTATTTACATCAGTTTTAACTTCATAAAGGTTATAAATGATTTGTGCTGCCTCTTTGATGAAAATATTGGGAGGAGGAGTACTAAAAACAGACTGCATTGAATCAAACCAGCGCCATTTAATAATAGAAAATTTAAGATGAAACAATCAAGAAGAACCGCTCCCTACTAATTGCTCTATTTCTGAAATGGACTTCGGGATATCTTCACTTAAATTATTACACCCATCGTGGGTAATCACCACATCATCTTCTATTCTTATTCCACCAAAATCTCTAAATGATTCAAGAGAGGAAAAATTTATAAATTCATTGTGCTTTCCCTTTTGCTCCCACTGATCAATTAGAGTAGGAATAAAATATATTCCCGGTTCTAATGTTATTACATTTCCGCAGTCAAGGGATTTCCCAAGTCTTAAATAAGAAATTCCAAATTGAGATTCCCGTTTTTCCTCAGAATCATAACCTACATTATCTTCTCCCAAAGCTTCCATATCATGAACATCCAACCCCAGCATGTGACCTAACCCGTGTGGAAAAAATAGTGCATGTGCTCCAGATTCGAGAGCATCTTCAGTATTCCCAGTCATCAGCCCTTCTGATTTTAATCCTTCAATGCATATCTTGGATGCTAATATATGCATGTCTTTATATTTTACACTTGGAGCAAGTTTTATGATTACTTCTTCCTGCATTTTCAAAACGATTTCATAAATTGCTTTTTGATTAGATGAAAATTTCCCGGCAACAGGAAATGTACGGGTGATATCCGTTGCATAATGCAATTTGGATTCCGCACCTCCATCGTGAAGTAATAATTTCCCTTCCATTAAAATATTTTTATGGGAATGATTATGCAATATTTCACCATTGACTGTCAAAATAGTTGGATAGGCAAACCGCAACCCAGCGGAATGAACTACACCGATCAATTCACCAACAATATCTTCTTCTTTTCTACCCGGATAAGTGGTCATCATCGTCAATTTGTGCATGAATTTTGTAACAGTCATAGCCTGTTTTATTTCAGAAATTTCTATTTCTGTTTTTATGGATCGTTGACTTACTACAGCATTAATCAACTCCATCGAAATTTGTTTTTTCCAATTCTTCCCCATTAATTTGCAGAGTTTATCTTTGGTTTCCGTTCTGTATTGCGGAAAAATATGAATTTGTTGATTATTTGAAAGTATTTTTTCTACATCATGGAAAAGTGTTTCACTGTTTTCTACATGGTCAATAGATGACATGGTTGCCATTTCTTCCAATTTCAATAATTTTCCGGACCAAACAATATCATCTACTGATTGTTCCACACCATACAAAGTGGCTGAATTTTCCTGAGTATCGATAAGAATATTTAAATTTGGGAAATCAAGTCCGCAATAGTACAAAAAGGAACTATCCTGAACAAATGGATAGGGGTTGTTTGTGTAATTCATGGGAATATTTCCATTCCCTAATAATAAAATAAATCCCTCTTTAATATTTTGGGAAAGTGCTGTTCTCCTATCCAAATAAACCGAAGATTCAAACATGATCACACATACCCAAACTCTTTAATTTTATCCATAATATTTTGGACAAGTACCTCAGGATTCTCACTGCTGGAATCAATGTTTATTTCAGGATTTATGGGTGATTCATAAGGGTCGCTTATTCCGGTAAATTCTTTGATTATTCCCTGCCGGGCTTTGGCATACAATCCTTTTACATCCCGTTTTTCACACACTTCAATGGGTGTGGAAACATGGATTTCCATGAATCCTCCGTACGAACCCACCATTTCTCTCACTGCATCTCTGTCCGATGAATAAGGAGCAATGGGAGCACACACAGCAATTCCTCGATTTTTGGTAATTTCACTGGCAACAAATCCAATCCGTTTTACGTTTATGGAGCGATGTTCTTTCGAAAACCCCAATTCGCTGGATAAATGAGTTCGGACAATATCTCCATCCAACAGCGTTACAGGACGGCTTCCAATTTCTAAAAGTTTTATTAATAATCCATTTGCCAATGTTGATTTTCCGGAACCGGATAATCCCGTGAATAAAATGGTAAATCCTCTCTTCTTTAACGGGGGTCGTGATTTTTTTAATTCTTCCAAAACGTCAGGATATGAAAACCATCCAGGAATTTCCTTATCCATATCCAGTCGATTTTTAAGTTCGGTACCGGAAACTTCCAAAGTTTTCATATTAGCAGGAACTTCATCAATTGCCAAATATTTTTCCTGCTCCTGAACATAAACCATCATCTTGAATGGAACCATTTTCACACCAATTTCCTGTTCATGCTGTGTCAATAACTCCTGCGCATCATAAGGACCATAAAAAGGTTTTCCTTTTGAGTCCTTTCCCGGACCTGCATGATCTCTACCGACAACAATGTGTGTACACCCATAATTTTTCCTGATGATTGCATGCCATAACGCCTCTCTCGGACCAGCCATCCGCATAGCCAATGGCAACAAAGAAAGCATGGCGGAATTTTCCGGATATTTCTTAATGATTTTTTCATAACACCTCACCCGTGTGAAATAATCAAAATCCCCCGGCTTTGTCATTCCCACTACGGGATGAATGAAAAGTGATGCATCGTGTTCTTTGGCTGCTTGACGGGTGATTTCAACATGAGCCCTGTGCATAGGGTTTCTGGTTTGAAAAGCTACTACTTTTTTCCAACCCAATTCTTTGAATTTGTTTTTTACTTCTTCCGGAGTCATCCTCAATGATTGATAATCGTAATGTTTTGGAAGGATCAGCCCTTTTACTGAACCTCCTAAATAAATTGGATTAGTTTTATTTTGAAGATAATTTACCCCCGGATGCAGCATATCGTTTGTCCCGTAAACTTTTTGGGCTTCCCGATATTTATCCACTTCCCATTTTGATCTCACTTTCATGATCGCCAAAACAAATCCTTCCTGATCCCGCAGTGCAATTTCATCTCCAATAGAAATAGTTTTGCTTAATTTTTCAGGAATATCTAAATTAATGGGAACAGGCCAAATCTCTCCGGTTTTTAATCGCATTATATCTAAAACAGAATGATAATCCTCTTCATTTAAAAAACCGGTTAGAGGATGAAAACCTCCATTTAATATTAATTCAAGATCGCATAACTGTCTGTCAGTAACCGTAATCGATTCTAATTCGCTGGTATATTTCTTTAATTCAGTCAGTTCAGTTTGTTCGGCTAATAATTGCATTTACTTCCCTTTTTGATAATAAATATTCATAGATTTCAAGACTTTCTGCGTAAATGGTTTCCCATTGTTTTGGAATATCATTCTTGTTTTGGGACAGGGGCATAAAACCGGATGATTCCTCTACATTTTCATACCAATATTTTGCCCAAATTCCATCCGTTTCCCGATTCCCTTTTTTCCATGATAACATTGATTCAAAAAAATCAATATTAAGTTTTTCACACAGCCAAGTTAACACCTGTTTTGGATTTTTTGTAATTTCCTTCGCTTCAATAATGGGTGGAGTAAAATCTGTTTCACTGGACAACCAATCAAATAATTCTTTTTGTTGCGCAAAGCCCAATTGTCTTTCAGAGTTTAACTCAAACTTTTTTACAAAGGAAGTAATAACATCCTTTGGATGTCGAATCAGGAAACAATTAGTAAGAGATTTAGTCCAGCTAAAATCTATATTTTCTGTTAAATGGTGCGCCATGTGTTTTTGATACCACACAGATTTATGATACGGGATAGCCCCGCATAATTCAACTGTAACATCACTCCAATTTGTTTTTTGTGATCGTAGAATTTCCTCTCTACCGGGATGATTGTAACCGGTTTCCATTAAAAAATGCCCGTAAAGAGGCTCATCAGTTACAAAACAATCAGGACGATTATCAAAAGATCTCATCAATGCTGTTGAAATATTACGTGGTCCTGACCACATGGCAATTCGAGTTTCTTTCATCTCAATTTGGAGGGTACATTGTGTTGATCTTTCTTTTATACAAATCAAAAAGTCTCTTGGTTATTTCCCCCCTTTTTCCGTTTCCAATCATCATGTCGTCTAAACTAATCACCGGGATAACACCGGCAAATGTTCCCGTAACAAATGCTTCGTCCGCTTTCAGGACATCTTCGATCAAATATTCCTTTTCATAAACCGGGATCTTATTTTCTTTGCATAATTGAATTATTTTACTTCGTGTTACACCGGGAAGGCAAAATTCACCTGTGGACGTCCATACTTCTGCATCCCTCACAATAAAGAAATTTGTGGAATTGCAAGTTGAAACATATCCGTTGACGTCCAGCATAAGCCCTTCATTTGCACCTTTTTTATCCGCTTCGATACAAGCAAAGATACAATTCAACTTGCTCAAGGTGTTTAACCTTGGATCCTGTGTTTCTGCTGTCCCCCTTCGGGTTGAAACCGTTGCTAAAGTGATGCCTTTTTCATTGATATTTTTATCTGCTTTTTTATACTCAGGAATAATAACAATTGATGCCCCACCCTCGTTTGCATTTGGATGTTGATAGGGAGTTTTTTTTAATCCTCTTGATACAATGAGTCGAATATGAATATCTGAAAACATTTTATTTGCATTTAATACGGAATAAACGAGTGACTTCAACGCATTTTTAGGTATCCCAATATCAATGTCCAATCCCATCGCTCCATGATATAACCTGTCAATATGCTCTTCCTCAAAAACTAAATGACTATTATGTAAACGGATTCCCTCCCACACACCGTCGCCTAAAAGAAATCCGCTGTCAAAAACAGATATTTTTGCATCCTTTCGGGGAAGGATTTCACCGTTCACATAAATTTTTATGTGTTCGTTTCTTTCATCGTGAATGTATGTATGGGTAGTCATTTAAAAAGTAAAATTGATTTATATTTTATAAAAATTGACGGTGAATTTACTGGAGAAACTCTCCAAAATTTTATTTAATAATGGACAGATCTTTAAATTATCCTATCCCTAAAATAACGCATAAATAAACGGAGCCAATGCTGATCCTTCTGTTAGGACGTTTAAAGTACCAAAAAGTACTAAGAAAATAATTATTGGCACTAACCACCATTTTTTCCTGTCTTTCACAAAATCCCAAAATTCTGATAAAATTGAAAGTTTTGACATATTTTTTCCTATTTATTAAAATTGTTTTTCATATTTTTCTTTTTCAATTACACCTCCGGTACGATAGTTCCAGTATGTACTATCTTTTCTATTCCACCTCAACTCAATAAACTGTTTTCCAAACAATCGTGTTACCAACCCAACGGGTGTGAATATTAAGTAAAACAGTAAACTTAAAATAACCCTTGTCATAACCCAGCCCAAGATAGTTGCAAATATCATAAATAACCAATAAATAGGTATCAAAACAACTGGTATTGCTTCCACCACATACACCACAATCGTCAAGTACAGCACCTCCTCCTTCTACACCGGCACAGTCCAGCGGAAGAATATCAACCTTTTCATCTTCACAGGATAGCATACAAATGATAAATGGTACAAGTATTAGAGGTTTCATTATAGTAAATTACTTAAAATACATATAGGTAAAAATAAATTGATTGGACTAAGATAGTGGGTTAATGGTTGAATGTTAAAACTCATCATAAAAAGCAAATATTTGCCATTTACCGGCATTTCAGCTCTACAATATTCTGCTTTTTTTTACATTAATTTGTGTAATTTCATCGTCAGTTTACCGAGAATAAACTGTAATTTATTATGTGTTTTAGGGCCCTTAGCTCAGTTGGTTAGAGCAGTAGACTCATAATCTATTGGTCCGGGGTTCGAGTCCCTGAGGGCCCACTTGATATTTAAATAAATTATGAACAATATCCTCATCATAAGTGCAACATCCAAAAAGAATCTTCGGTTAGCTGAAAAAATACATACTATTGCTGAAGAAGAAAAAATACAATCAGAACTTATCAAGTTGGAAAACTATAATATCCCGCTTTACACGTCCCTAAAAAATAAAGAGAATATCCCTACTAATATTGAAACACTGACCCAAAAATTTCTGAATGCAAACGCTTTTATCATTTGCGCTCCTGAATACAACGGGAGTATTCCTCCAATTTTAACTAACCTCATCGCGTGGATCACAATATCAACAGATCAATGGCGGGAGGTGTTCGACGGGAAAGCAGGTTTGATTGCTACTCACAGTGCCGGAACCGGTCAAAACTTTCTCCGCTCCATGCGGATACAACTGGAGCATTTAGGAGTTATTGTACTACCAAGAACCATCGTGGTAAACAATCATTCAGAATTTAATTCTGATTCGTGCCGAAGCAAGGTTAAACAACTCCTAAACCTGATAATACATTAATAAATTTCTTTTAACCTCACTCATTGGAAAATAATGTGTGGAGTTGTAACTTTTCTATTGCTGATTATTCCATAACAAACAATTGTGTCAAAACCATCTGAAATTACACTTGCCCACAAATTAGGATTTATTTACATTCATTTTTCATCTTCTACCGATGATATGCTGTCAGCCAAAGAATTGGATATTATTTCGGATAAGGTGGATTATTTCATTTCCCATGACGAACATCATTATCGCCAAACGTACCACGTTTTAACCGATGTACTGAATTGGTATATGACACTAAACATTGATGAACGGGATAGTGAATTCCTGAAATTTGTGAATGAATTGAATTCGGAACTTCATGAAAATAACAAAACGGATTGTCTGAATAATTTAAAAACACTGTCTGAAGCTGACGGAATTAACACAAAAGAGGTTTCCCTGATTGACCAGATAAAATCTATCTGGTCATAATTTAACTGACAAAAAATGAAAAATTCTAATGGAATAAAATTATTTTCATTTTTATTTTTATTCCTTGCACTAAACACACCCGTTTTTTCCATAACAGGATACGTCCGTTACTCTGATGCTTCATTCTGCATGGATGATTGTTCCATTTACTACCTCGAAGATGAATATGGTGAATTTTTAACCTGGATCACTCATTTGGATAATATCAACATGCTGGACCCATATACGAATCGGTTTGTTGAAATTGAAGGAGAAGAAATTTGGTGCGTTGAGTGTGGAGCTATTGATGTAACCTCCATTGAAATGTCGGGTGATTGCGAACTCCCAAACACATGTTTTGTAGATCCATGTGGGGCAGAAACATGCCCAGAATATCCTGAAGCTGAATGTATTTCCAATTACTGCCAAGGCTGTTGGGCAGATTTTTATCTAAATGAGGAATTATTGGATTGCAGCATCCAAACCGGTTGTATTGATTTGACCGGAATTGATTTTGGGGCATGTGATATGGTATTAGGGATTGGTTGGATAACCGACCATTGTGATTTCATTTCGGGGTGCAGTTACATTGGAGAAAATGGAGTTAATTATTCAAGTGCTTTTTTTAATACTATAGGAATGTGTAATGAGGTATGTAATAATTACGTTCCTGATTCTGTAATTTTTTCTATTAATGGTAGTTGGAACCTTTTAGGACTTCCAATAGGAGTTACCAATTCATCCTATCAAATCCTGTTTCCAGATGCAATAGAAGGAACATTATATTCATTCGATGAAGGGTACAATTCAGAAATAAATTTAAATCCGGGGATTGGATATTGGATACGATTTCCGGACAATGAAACCATTATCATCGTAGGAAATCGGTTTCCTCAATTAGATATTCTATTGAACGAGGGGTGGAACCTCATCTCCGGCTTAAACCAAATCACAGACGTTGAAGCTATTTTAGATCCCAATAATATTATTGTCCCCGGAACATTTTATGGATTTAATGGCGGCTATGAAGAAATTTTTCAATTAGTCCCAGGGGAAAGTTACTGGGTGCGGTCAAACCAATTAGGTGTAATTTATATCTATTATAATTAGGAAAATGCAATCATGAATAAATTATTAATTTTAGGTCTTATTCTGTCATTCAATCTTCTCCCAGCCCAAATGCAAAACGAACAATCGAATGACAAAAAAAATAATTTAAATCAAATTTCAACTTACCAAAAAACTATTACTCTTTTGAATGATGCGGTTCGGTCTGCCCCAAACAATGCTGACCTGTACTGCTTACTGGCTCATTATTACGAAATGGATAATCAAGTAATAAAGGCAGTTTCTGCATGGGAATCCTGCAAAAACTACTCGGTCGATGATAAGATAATTAAGGAAGCAAACCACCATATCAAAAGATTAAAAGAAATCGATCGTTGAAACTTTCACTTTTTTGGATTGGGAATTTGGTGTTTTTCCTATCCTGTCAGCCCCCTGCTGTTGTTAAGCGGGATTACGATTTTTCTCATATAAAACGAGTAGCAGTTACTCCTGTAAAAGACCATTTTTCTTATCCGGGATCCGGTGAAAGCATAACCAGAAGTTTGATCCACAATTTAATGAAAATCAATTTAGAAGTGGTTGAACGTAACAAAATTCCATCGTTAATGGATGAATCTATTCTCTCTCAATCTGCTTTTTCGACCGATGAATATCAATTATCCCTTTCAACAGTAGATGCATTGATCGTCTGCGATATAACGGAATTTTCCCAAGGAGAGTCTATAATCATCCCTGTTATTTTAAAAAATAAAGGGAAAACAACTATTGAGACGACAACCTCTGAAAAACCTGTAACTTTTAAGAATGAAAAAGGAGAGGAAGAAATTCGATATGAATCGTCAGTTTCAGAAGAAAAAGTTCATGATAGGGGTTCTATTACAGAGACGCAACAAATAAGATATATCCCTTCAAAAGTAGGCATAACCATACAACTCGTCGATAAAAAAAGTGGTGATGTTTTATGGTCTAATAATTATTGGTACAATTCTCTAAATCTTGCCAAAACTATTGATTTCTGTATCGCTGGAAGTTTGAGACCTTTATCAAGGATTATTAACAATTGAAAATTAAAATGACAAATGTATTTGTAAATGACACTAAAAATGCATTCAGATTTTATACAAAGGTTTTAGGATTTCAAAAACTCCTGCACATTCCTGATTCAAATCTTGCTATTGTTGTTTCAAAAGAATCTCCAAACGGAGTTGCTTTGCTCTTGGAACCTGATGATAATCCAAT
>CAZSIH010000037.1:0-17886 GCA_964606925.1 uncultured bacterium | reverse complement strand
TCCAGGAGTCGGAGCCCTGAAGCCTGTGGAATAACCACCTCTAAGCGTGGCCATATTGCCCAGTGAATAGCGACCGGCAACTTTAAAATTAGTTGTTGTGCCAAAGTCTGAAAAATCCTCAAAACGGGCAGCTACTTGAATGAGAAGTTCATCACTTACGTCCCATTCAAAATCTCCATAAAATGCAGTATTTTGACGTTTGAAAACACCAGCTGCACTTGGGTCTGTCCCGGGCATACCATTTGCTGCTAATCCTGGTGCTGTATAATTGACTTTAATAGTATCAGGTTCATCACCACTTGGATCAATATAGAACCTTTGGCCATCATCGTTAGTCCAGAAAGAATAATTCATTGAATCAGCATATGCAACAACAACGGGATCTTCAAATGAATGTACTTGCGACCAAGGTCCTCCCATCCAAGCTTCTTTCTGACCTTGATACATGGTGTATGCTTCCTCTCGCCATTCGGCACCGAACGCAAGAGTCATTCCATCAGAGAGAGGATAGGTAAAATCCGCATTGAGGTTTGTTTCTTCCTGCTGTAAGTCACCAATATCAAAATTATGAGGTGAATAGGGACCCCATGACAGATTCAGTGTGTTTTTCAGGTAATAGCGGATGTGGTTTGATCCATAACTGGCACTGAAGTCATAATCCACTCCATAACCTGCCAGGTTTTCTCCCCGGATACCAACGACAGAACTAAAATCTGTTCCGTGACCTTCAAGGCGAGGTGTAAAACCTAAAGGATAGGTAGCACCCCATGCAAAATCACCCTCAAAACCATCTCTTAAATTCGCACCATCATAAGGATTAACGTTTGGGTTAATTGGAATAGATGTCAATGCACCGGACTTACCGGGTGCACGGAGGAAAAAGCTGTATTCTCCAAAAGTCTTGGCATAATTACCGAAGGAATAGGCTTCAACATTATCATTTATAGTTAAACCAGCATTCCAAACTGATCTGAAACCATTATTTTCAGGACGACCCCAGTTCATAGCAGTCTGCCATTCACTTACATCCTGATTTGCGTCATTTGCATCCCAGCCTTTGTATCCGTCTGCGGCTGAAGCATGCTGATTCCCACGGGAGAGTTCCGGTCTGTCGGTATATTCCGCACTGACATTCAGAAAACCGTTATCTGAAAGAGACATTCCCATATTTCCGGCAAGCGTTATATCGGTCTCACCGCCTCTTTCATTTGGAGCTGTCATCCATTGTCCTCTTGAAGCATGAATTTCAATTCCTTCTGAATTGTCTTTCAAAATAAAATTCATCACACCGGCAATGGCATCAGAACCGTATTGAGCTGAAGCGCCGTCACGCAGCACTTCGAGCCTTTTGATTGCAATGCTGGGGACCATGCCGATATCAACTCCCTGGGCACCCACATTCATAGCTGCGCCAAAGTGTGAGATTAATGCGGAGCGGTGACGGCGTTTTGAATTGGTCAAAACCAGAATATTATCCGGTGGGAGACCCCGCATGGAAGTAGGCCGTACAAATGCCGCTCCATCGCCTGTGTAAGGTGTTGCATTAAAAGAAGGTACTTGGTTTTTAACGGTTTCGGTGAAATCTCCATTGCCTTGACGCCGCAGGGTCATCTCACTGAATCCATCTATGGGAGTAGGTGATTTCATGGATGAGCGGCCAGAGGAACGAGATCCTGTAACCAAGACTGGTGCACCGGAAAGTGCAGAGGATGTGAGTGTAAAATTGACAGTTGCACCATCTGCACCCACATTCGCAGTTGTACTTTGATCTTCATATCCAATGAATGAAGCCGTTAATGTATGTGTCCCTTGTGACACTCCGGAAATAGAGTACATTCCGGATGCATCTGAAGCGGCACCTTTCAATGTGCCTTCAACAACTACATTTGCTCCCGGAAGTGGATTTCCGTTCTCATCTGAAATAGACCCTGAAACAGTCTGAGCTGTCAGTCCTGCACACAGAATGAGCGCAAAAAGGCCATAGTAGATTTTATTCATTTTGTCTCCTTAGGTTAGTTTATGTATGTGGCTTTTCTTATACTTCAATAGAGAAGATTAAGATTCTTCAACGGTAGTTTAAGGATAATTCCCTTAAAAATGCAACAAAAAGAAATTCTCGGTGTTTTACCGCCTTGAATACAGTTTTGACAGCAATCTCAGCAGTTCAAGATACAGCCAGATCAAGGTAATAAGGAGTCCAAAAGCACCATACCATTCCATAAATTTCGGAGCACCCTTTTCCGATCCTTCTTCAATAAAATCAAAATCCATTACCAGGTTCATTGCAGCAATTCCGACCACAATAAGACTGAAAATAATACTCATATTGGAATTCCCATGAATCAGAGGAACTCCCACACCGAAAAACCCCAATATAAAACTGGCGAAATAAACAAATGCAACTCCACCAGTTGCAGCGGTGATTCCCAATTTAAAATTCTCTGTGGGTTTTATAAGTCCGGAACGGTATGCCAACAACAAAGCCCCAAGAGTTCCAAAAGTAAGGAAGACCGCCTGGGTTACAATTCCCGGGTACATAGATTCAAATATTTTTGAAATTCCCCCCATCGCTAATCCTTCTAATAGGGCATAACCCGGTACAGTGTAAGGAGCCAGATGTTTTTTAAAAATGGTAATGAATGCAAGAATCAATCCACCAATAATCCCTGCGAACATTAATCCTGTTGCTTTAGGATCACCCAAGGGAAGATTCCAAGTATAGATTGCAGTCGTCAATAGGAGTAAAAGTGACAGGGCAGTTTTATGAACTGTACCCATAATGGTCATGGTTTCAGAGGCAGTGTCTGTGAACTGCCTGAAAGTAGATGCTCTGAGGGCAGGATTACCGGAACGAAGAGTTAAATGGCGATTCATATTTTTTCCTTCAATACATCACAAATTTTCTCCTGAGATATACGAAATTGTTCCATGGTATCCCTTTCTCTCAATGTGACAGTTCCATTTTCTATTGTTTCATGATCCACAGTTACGCCAAATGGTGTCCCTGCTTCATCTTGTCTGCGATATCGGCGTCCGATGGATCCGCCCTGATCGAAAAATGACGTGAATTGTTTCATCACATCGTCCACAATTTTTTCTGCAATTTCAGGTAATCCATTTTTATTCACCAGAGGAAAAACAGCACAGGTTATGGGTGCAATTTTCGGGCTTAATTTCAGTAACACCCTTTTTTCTCCCCGGACTTCTTCTTCAGTATAACCATCAACCAAACATGTAAGGAACGTCCGGTCAATTCCTGCTGATGTTTCTACCACTGCAGGGATAAATCGGGTGTTTGTCTTTGTATCAAAATAATTTAGCTTTTTATTACTGTATTCATTATGCTGCTCCAGATCGAATGTCCCCCTGTCAGCAATACCTTCCAACTCTGACCAACCAAACGGAAATTCATATTCAACATCGTAACAGGCGGATGAATAATGAGCCAATTCATCTTTACCGTGCGGTCTGAGTCTCAATTTATTTTTTGTAATTCCCAATTGAATAAACCAATTCAACCGTTCATGATTCCAATAGTCCAGCCATTTAGAGGATTCATCCGGATGGACAAAAAATTCCATTTCCATTTGTTCAAATTCTCTTGTACGAAACAAAAAATTTCCCGTGGTTATTTCGTTCCTGAAAGCCTTGCCTGTCTGAGCGATGCCAAATGGAATTTTCTGTCTTGCAGTGGTTTGAACATTATTGAAATTGACAAAAATCCCCTGGGCAGTTTCAGGACGTAAATAGGTTATGTTTTTATCATCCTCAATAGGACCGATTGACGTTTTAAACATGAGATTGAATTGGCGGGGTTTCGTCCAATTAGTATTTCCGCATTTTTTGCATGGTTTTTCTAAATCAATATGGTCAGCTCTGTATCTGCTTTTACATTGTTTGCAATCCACCATAGGATCATTAAAATTGGACACATGACCGCTGGCTTCCCATACTTTTGGATGCATCAATATGGATGAATCCATTCCAACCACATTGGATCGTTCGGTAACAATGGATTGCCACCAGTCATCCTTGATTCGTTTTTTCATTTCCGTTCCCAAATGACCGTAGTCCCAAGTAGAACCTAACCCACCGTAAATCTCAGAACTCTGGAAAATAAACCCTCTCCGTTTGCACAGTGAGACGATGTTTTCAATTGATTTTAAATTCATTGTTGTGTCATTTTCATTTTAACCGTCCAATTCCCTGAGTTCTCTCTCAATTTCTTCATCAAATGGAATTTCAGGTGAGGAGGTTTGTACAGGTTCAGGAATCGTTGCTGGTTTTTTCAAATATACGATGAAACAGACACATGCCAATACAGCAAGCAGTGGAGGTGCAATCCAAACAGCAAGATTAAACCCCTTACCCTCCGGTGACGCCAAAATTCTCTCACCGTAAAGGGTGGAATAGTATTTCAGGATCTCACTCTTTGTTTTTCCTTCATTCACAAATTCTTCAATTTCCTGCTCCATTTGGCTGTGACCATGATCATAAACCGTCCCACTCCAACAACAGGGAGCCATGAGATTTTTTTTTATATTTTTTATCAGCGCTTCTTCTGCAGATTCTGCCATCAAAGGTAAGACGAGACAAACAGAAAGGAGTAATATCATTTTTTCCGTTTTTTTCTTTTTCGCTTAGGTGCTGTTCTTTTTTTATTAATAAGTTCAACTGCATCCTCAAGGGTAAGTGATTCTTGAGAAAGAGATCTGGGCAGGGATGCGTTGACTTTTCCATCGGTAACATAGGGGCCGTATCGTCCGTCTTTTAAAACCAGATTTTCACCGGTTTCTGGGTGAACACCTAAAGTAGATAATTCGGTGGATTTTTTATTTCGTGTAGCCAGCGCTTCAACTGCTTCTTCCAGAGATACAGTCAGAGGAGTTGGCGGAGGTTTTAGGGGAGCCGTCATTTTTCCGCAGCGAATGTAGGGTCCGTATCGTCCAAAATCTGCTGTGATGGAATCTCCGGTTTCAGGATGAGTCCCAATGGTTTTAGGTAATCCTATGAGTTGGATTGCGAAATCCAGAGTGACATTTTCCGGCTCCATTCCCCTTGGAATAGATTTTCTTTTCTTTGTTTCCCCGGTTTCTATGTAAGGACCGTATTGCCCCTTTTTTAAGTATAACAATTCTCCGGATTCAGGTTCTATACCCAATTCAACAGATGCTGATTCTATTGTTGACTTCAATATTTCCTGTATTTTGTTTTCTGTCAGATCTCCCAGGGCGCAATCATGAGGAATTGACCGGCGATTTTTTTCTCCTGCATCAACGTAAGGTCCAAATCTTCCTAAACGAACCACAAGAGGATCTCCATTTGATGAAGCAACCGGCATAGAGCATGCTTCTCTGATGTCTATGATTTCCTCTAGCATTTTTCCCAATCCCATGACAGTATCATCTCCAAAATAAAAATCTTTCATGAACGGAATCAGGTCTAATTCTCCTCTTGAAATTTGATCTAATCTGTCTTCAAGTTTTGCAGTAAAATCTGTATTCACTAAGGGTTCAAAATGGTTTTCCAATAATTGAGTAACGGCTACTGCAACAAAAGAAGGGATCATTATTCTTTTGTCAAGATTCACATAATCCCTATTTTGAATATTACCGATGATTGCAGCATAAGTAGAAGGTCTCCCAATTCCACGGGTCACCATTTCCTTGATTAGAGACGCTTCGGAATATCGGGGTGGAGGTTTCGTAGTATGTGATTCAATACTTAGTTTTTCACAGGATATCTCTTCTCCCTTTTCCATTGCAGGAAGAATTCCATCATCAATTTGTTTATTTTCCTGAGATTGGCTTTCCACATAAGCTAAGCGGTATCCGGGAAATTGAATCACTTTCCCTACTGCTCGAAAAACAGCTTTCTGATTCTGGATTAGGATAATGGTGCGGAGAATCTTAGCCGGTTTCATTTGGCAGGCTAATGTACGCATTCGAATCAATTTATACAAATTAGCGGCATCTTTTCCCAATGACCTTTCCACATCATCCGCAGGTTTGATCGCACTCCCTGCAGGGCGGATAGCTTCGTGAGCTTCTTGGGCATTTTTTACTTTTGATTTATAGTAATTTGGTTTTTCGGGAAGATATTTATCTCCAAAACTTGATTTTATCATGTTTCTCGCTGCAAGGATTGCTTCAGACGAAAGTTGTACTGAATCCGTTCTCATATAGGTAATAAATCCATTTTCGTATAATTTTTGTGCAGTGATCATGGTTTGTCGAGCAGAAAATCGAAGCTTCCTTCCCGCTGCCTGCTGAAGGGTGCTGGTTATAAATGGTGGCGGAGGATAGGAAGTTTGAGGTTTTTCCTCCTTATCTAAAACAGTCCATGATCCGGAAGACAATTCTTCGATGAGTGCCTGTGCCTGTGATTCAGACAGCATCATCACTTTTTTAGTTTTCAATTTCCCCGTTGTAGAATCAAAATCCTTTCCTCTGGCAAGTTTCATTTCTGAAAGTGAAAATAATACAGAGGTAAATGGATCCTCATTTTTTGTCAACATATTGGCTTTTAGGTCAAAATAAGTCACATCCTTGAAATTCATTCGTTGACGTTCCCGGTCAACCAATATCTTTACTGCGGCGGATTGAACTCTACCTGCTGAGAGGGATTTTTTCAGATTGGAAAGTGTTTTTTGAATTGATCTCCGTAATAATTCAGAAATTTTATATCCCACTAACCTGTCAATAATTCTACGGGCTTTCTGCGCTTCAATCAGATCATAATCAAGTTCCCGAGGATGTTTCATCCCGTCTTCAATACCGGACCGGGTGATTTCCGTGAATTGGACTCTCTCCAAAGTTGCATTTGGTACTTCCTGTGATAAATGAAACGCTATGGCTTCACCTTCCCTGTCCGGGTCAGTTGCTAAATAGACTTTTGGTGCAGATTTTGCTTTTTGTTTTAAAGATTTTATAAAATCTTTTTTGTCCGGATGCACTACAAATTTAGTGGCAAAGTCATTGTCCACATCCACCGCCAATTCTTTTTCTGGTAAATCTTTAAAATGCCCCACACATGAAATGACATCAAAATCATCCCCTAAAATTTTAGAGATAGATTTTATTTTGGAAGGGGACTCTACTATAATTAATGATTTTCCTGACATAATAACGGCGAATTTAATTTATTAAACAGGGAATAAAATATGTTTCATTTCAATTTTTTAATAAAAGAAGTTATTTCTGAAGAATTGTCAGGATAGAATCTGGTTCTACAGTTTTTTGATCACCTGTTTCCATATTTTTTATGGATACTTCATTTCTTTTTAATTCTTCTTCACCTAAAATTATTGTGAATCGGGCACCTTTTTTATTGGCTTCCCGAAATTGTGATTTCATACTACGGCGTAGAAAATCAATTTCTACTTGAAATCCTGCCTGACGTAATTGACGGGCAATGACCATTCCCGTTTTCATTGAATTCTTCTGGATGGTGATAATATAAATATCACAATCAATTATTTCAGATTGGGGTATTTCTTCATTCATAGCAATTAATATGCGTTCCACCCCGGCAGCAAACCCGATCGCCGGAGTTGGTTTTCCACCTAATAACTCCACCAGATTATCATATCTTCCGCCTCCGCAAAGAGCATCCTGTCCACCCAGTGCATCCGAAGTGATTTCAAAAGTTGTTCTGCAATAGTAATCCAGACCACGCACTAAATGACTGTCCTGGAAATAAGGTAATTTCATAGCATCCAATAATCCCATGACCTCATTAAAATGATTTTTATCATCATCCGAAAGAAAATCAGAAATAACCGGACCATCCATAAGAAGATTTATTTCATGGGGAATTTTCGTATCCAGAATCCTCATGGGGTTCGCTTCAAGTCGTTTTTGACTTATTTCCGATAATTTGTTTTTCACAGGATTTAGAAATTTAATTAAAGCGTCACAAAACTTTTTTCTGGATGTCCCTGAACCGATACTGTTTAGTTTTAAAGTGAGTCCTGATAATCCCAGCCTTGACAGAAATAAATATGCTGATGCCACAACTTCCGCATCACATTCCGGATAAGGAGAACCAATAGCTTCGATCCCAAATTGATGGAATTGGCGCAGTCGTCCCTTTTGGGGTCTTTCCCTGCGGAATAGCGAATCAAAATAGTATAGTTTTGTGGTGGGTGATTTCCCGAATAAATTGTGTTGAATGTACGCACGAATCACGGGAGCTGTAAGTTCCGGTTTTAGAGTCAGCGATTCTCCGTTTCGATCTTCCCATGTGTACATTTCCTTGGTGACGATATCAGTATCTTCGCCCACACCCCGTGCAAATAATTCAGTTTTTTCAAATGCCGGAGTCCTGATCTCATGGTATCCGTATGTCTGAATAAATTTTCGGAATGATGATTCCAAATCCTGCCATTTTTTAGACTGACTCGGCAGGATATCTTTGGTTCCTTTAACGGATCGAATGGTCTTGTTTTCCATGGTTTAGTTTCCGGTTATTCCTTCGATTACACTCTGTGTTTTTTTCTTATAATTTTCCGGTACAAACAAATACACATTTGAACCGATCATATTCCCCGATTGAATACCCAAGGCGGATGTAAGAAAATCAGCTTTTAAATAATGGGGGATTTTTTTTTGTGAGAGAACATCCGCAATCATATCCGCAAATATTTTCCCGGAAACAGGACCTAATTTTATCCATGATATTTCTTTTAATGGTTTATCAATAGGTAAATTGAAGACCAAACTCACACCGCAATCAACACATATTTCAATGCCGTTTTGATATTCCGATTTACATTTCGGACATTTCATTTAAAACGCTCTGCGTCCATATAGTCCGCTTTTTTGTTCAATTTTTAAATCTCTCAATGTAGGGGATTTTACGTTAATTTTCAAATAAACTCCCTGTCCAAAACCAGATGGAGTCCAATTCAGTGATAATTCCCAACAATGCAAATCCCGATAAACCGAAAAACTGTGACTGACCAATTCTTTATCAAGAACATCAAATCGTGCTGAATATTTTACCTTCCAATTTAGGGTGACCTGAATATCCGTATTTGTATTGATCCAGAATGTTTCTCTGGGATTCAGGGGATTTGATTTATTCAGCGAATAACTGAGATTGAGTGAGGTGGACCACAGATTACCCGAATTTCCGGTTGAAATAATTGACGGTGTAGCATCTTCTATTGATGAGGAAATATCCAGTTCATCAAATTCCAGTGTGTCTATTCCTGTTTCTTCAGTCTCCTGTTTTTTCCAATCCATGAATTTCCCGGAAAAACGAAAACCGGTTGAAATTCGTGCATTGATCAGTCGCGGTAATCTGTTCAAATCATTTATTCGTTTAAGTTGACCGTCCTGTTCCCTGATTTTATAAAAATCATGAGTCATGGATAGGTCCAGATTCAGTTTAGTTCCCAATTTAGTCCTCACGGAGGAACTTAGATTCGACAGTCTCATGGAATCTGCCACGAAATTGTAACTGGTGGACATTCTCCAACTGAACAGGTCGATTTTCTTCTCATTCTCATCCTCACCGATTTTTGCCTGAAATACATTATTCAGTGAAAAACTCATGCTTTGAGATTTTGATTTAGGAGTGCTTCCCGCCGGAGTTCCTTTAAAACGATCATGGAGTAAAAATTGTCCGGAAGTATCCGGAATTTCCTGATAATAGTTGAATGAATATCCAAAAAGTGGGTCAGAGAAATCAGGAGTAAACGAATAACCAATGGAGGGTGAAGCAACATGCCTGATCCCTTTTAAACCACCGAATTTTACAGGAAACATCCCATATAATTGGGTACGTAAACTTAGCCGAAATGATCCGGTGGTCCGGGTAGAAAATCCCTGTTTTTCTGTTGTAATAAGCGAATTTGTCGTTGGATTCAGTTGTGCATTAAAAGTTTTATTCACCCACACATGTTTCAAGGATAGGCTGGGATTCATGGAAATATACTTGAATATTTTTTGGGGAGCGTTTAGACTGAAATTGTGTGTAGCAACAGGGTTTGATTCAGTTTTTAAAATTCCTTCACTCCCATCCATTTTCCACTGAAAGGAATAGGTGGAATCCGTTTGCCACAGAGTGTCCGACTCAAAATCGGTTCGTAGTTTGTTATTGAAATTGGATGAGTAATTCCAGGAAATATTATTATACCATTTTTTCAAGGTTGATTTTTCCGGGATTAATTGACTTTGCCCATGTCGAAAAGACATGGATGGCAGGGTGTTGTTGGTGATATTTATTTTTTGCCCTGCTTTGTAGGGTTCCTGATAAAAGATGGAGGTGGAATCAATTTTTTCATCAGCCATGAGATCACGTGTTGAAGACAGATTAATACTCAGGGAGTTCTTCCATTTTTTCCATTGTTTGCTGTAGGTAGCATTGGAAACTGCCTGCTGTTTCAATCGGATGGTTGGATCAAGACCGGTATTTCGATTATACTCACCATTGCTATAATATTTTGCCCTCACAGTTAATTTTTGGTTTTTCCTTAAGATTTGGTTGTGATTCCAGTTCAACACAAAATCTGTTTTATTATCTTCCCCGATTTGGGTTATATCTTTTTGAGACGATAATAAATAACGGGTTTCTATTCTCAAATTACCGCTGTAGATGTATCGTTTTTTATAACCGTTAAACAATTTGAATGTGATTCCCTGCTTATCAGCAAAGCTCAAAAGGGCTTTGCTGTCCCAATAGGGGTTTGGCGCCCAGTAAAACCCTAAACCGTCAAGAAACTGTCCTCTGTTACTAGTTTCTCCATAGGTAGGCATGATCCATCCAGAATGTCTGGCTCCATGCTGATGAGGGAAAATAGCGAATGGAATTCCAAAAATAGGAATACCTCCCACATAGAGGATCAATGGACGGGCAACCACTTTATCATCGTTGATCATTTTCATTTTATCGCTGGCAAAGTGAAAATGAGGTACCTGTAAATCACACGTGGTATAAATACTTTCCTGGATGTAATAAATGTCTTCCCCACGGTTTCGTATTTCTTTACCATAGTAAAAACCGTCCTCCATTTTTGTCTCTCCCATGATGATCCGCCCTTTTTTATTTTCAAGATTATAAAAGATCTCATCCCCTTTCATGGGTTCTTTCCCTTTTTCTATTACGGTGGGTCTGATTGGGATTTCGGTCGTGTCATTGGGAAGTGTCGGAAGAGCATTCAATACATTTGATTTCATGTTCAATTTCATATAACCCGCTGTCAAATTCATGTCTTGATGATTTATGGACGCATCTTTTTCCAAATGAGTCAGCTCTTCTTCTGTGAGAAATTTGATTTTATTGGCAGTGTAATTGATGGGTGCTTCTGTTTTTTGATTTGTAGAATCCGGACTGAATGTTCCCTGAGCTCCACCGGATATGATAATTTTTTCCATATCTTCTTTATCAAACAACATGGTAATTGTATCTCCGGAAGCTTCATTTAATCCCTTATAAATTGAATCTTCAAAAACATGATAAAGTGATGTCGCCATTCCTTCCAACCGCAGTGAATCCAGTTCTCCGCTGACGAAAAACCCTTTTAAAGTTTTACCCTGAAGATCGTTCACCGTTTCAACAGAATCTCTTTGAATCAGGCTGTCGCTTACTGTTTTTCTCCATCCGAATTGAGGCGAAACCATGTGTGCTTTTGAAGGAATGAAAATGGTTTCCAGTTGTTCATTCTCATATTGAAGGGAAATTTCAGATCCGCTGAGATGACGACCGCTTTCGTTAATCTCCGGATCTATTTTTAATACTGTTTTTCCTTCTTTCCGATTGTACAATGCTTTTCCACATGTGGCAATTCGAGTACTTTCCTCAATGATAACATTGCCAACTGCTTCGTAGGATACCGCATCTGATTCTGGTTTTTTATGGTAATGGAGCACATCAGCATGAATGGTTTGTTTCTGTTGAATCAAAGTAGCGTTTCCCTGGGCATACCCGCTATCCAATTCAGTCAGGTAAATAACCGAATCAGCCGTGAGGTCGTATCCGTCATCCCAAATGTGGACATTATTGAAATTTTTTAATATATCTTCCTGAGAATAAAATAAAAGGGAGTCGCAAGTAAGATGCAGATCGTTTTTAACTACGTTTGTATTCCCTGTCATTGTAGCGATTCCGGTCGTTTCGTTAAATATAGCTTTTTGACAAGATAACTCCATTTCGCCTTTTTTGAAAAGCACGTCACCTGTGAGTTCCTGAACAGAACCTCCTTCCACCGGTTTATTTTCAAGAATATCGGCATGGATCAATCTCAAACGATCATCTGAAAAAAGAAGAATGGGTATCAGAAAGATCAGCAAGCTTCTGACTGCACCGAAACAATGCATCTGTAAATTATTTGTGTTCATATCGTTCAGTCCAGCACTTTTTCAACCGCTTTAAAATAAAGGTTTCATACCCTTGAGTGGTAGGTTTGTAAAATTCCGGTTTCACTCCATCCGGGAGATAATTTTCACTCACAAAATGTTCCGGAAAGGAATGAGGATATTTGTACTCTTTTCCGTGATCCATTTTCTTCATCAAATCAGTTGGGGCATTCCGCAGGTGAATGGGTACATCAGGAAGGGAATTTTCTTTTGCTTTTTTCTGGGCTTTAATTATGGATGAATAGGATGCATTTGATTTTTCAGCACTGGCAAGATAGGTTGTAACCTGAGCAAGAATGATTGCAGATTCCGGCATTCCGATCATGTGGACAGCCTGGAAACCGGAAACGGCAAGTGGCAATCCCTGTGGATCAGCATTTCCGATATCTTCTGAAGCGAGGATTACCAGTCTGCGGGCAATGAATTCCGGTTTTTCTCCACCTTCCAGCATGACAGCCAGCCAATAGACAGCAGCATCGGGATCACTTCCCCGCAATGACTTTATAAAAGCGCTGATTATATCGTAATGGTAATCTCCGGTTTTATCATAAAGCTGCGATTGAGTCTGTAACGCTTCTGATAAAATTGCTGCAGAAATTTCCCCCTTCCCCTTTATCAATTTACAGGAAATATCCACCGTATTTAATAATTTACGGGCATCTCCACCGGATGCGTGGATCAATGTCTTTCTATTTTTATGAGACAACGACATATTTTTATCATTGAGAACGATGTCATTGTCAAAAGCCTGGTTTAATATGGTGTCCTGTTCTTTTTCACTCATTGGCTTTAAAACTAAAACTTTACAACGTGACAATAGAGGATTGATCACTTCAAAAGACGGATTTTCCGTTGTCGCTCCAAACATCACCAGTGTCCCGTCCTCTACTGCATGAAGGAGCGCATCCTGCTGTGATTTACTGAATCGGTGTATTTCATCTATAAAAAGGATGGTTTGCCTGCCTAACGAATTATTGGCTTCCGCTTTTTTGATGACTTTGCGTAAATCCTTTACTCCGCTGGAAACGGCTGACAATTCATGAAGTTCTGTATTTACATGATGACTGACCAAACGTGCCAGGGTGGTTTTGCCCGTTCCCGGAGGTCCCCAGAAAATAAGTGAGAACAACTGCTGACTTTCACAGAGCAATGAAATGATCTTTTGTTTCCCGGTTAAATGCTCCTGACCAACAAATTCTGATAGGGACCGGGGACGAACACGTTCTGCTAAAGGAGGTAAATGAGGGCTGAATAACGTTTCTTTTGGTTTCACAACTGCTGAAAATTTATTTTCGATTTGACTGAAAAAAAAGAAATGAAAAATTTATTCATGATATTATAGATTGGTTGTATAAATTACAATTCTAATGGTTCCGAAAAATGATTGAAGTACAGTATCTGACAAAAGAATTTAAATTAAACAGAAAGCAGAGGAAAGAAGCGGGAACGCCACATCTGCGGAAAGTAACAGCAGTAGATAAGGTCAGTTTTCAATGCGTTCCGGGAAGAATTTTTGGACTCATTGGTCCAAATGGAGCGGGGAAAACGACTATATTGAGGATGATTGCAACCATGCTTCGTCCCACATCCGGAACCATTAGAGTTCAAAATGAGGATGGCGTAAAACATCCTGAAAAAATTCGGAAAAACCTGGGTTTCCTTTCCAACAACACCGGACTTTATCACCGGTTGACGGCGGAAGAAATGATTCAGTATTATGCTGATTTATACGCAATGTCCCCACCAAATTATTTTAAGCGGAGGAATGAATTATATGCCCTTCTGGACATGAAGGATTTTGCCCACCGCAGGATTGGGAATCTCAGTTCCGGAATGAAGCAGAAAGTGTCGATCGCAAGAACGATCATCCATGATCCGGATGTAGTTGTTTTTGATGAACCTACAACAGGGTTGGATGTCTTGTCTTCACGTGCCATCGTTGAGTTAATAATGAGATGCAGGGATGAAGGAAAAACCGTCATTTTTTCATCTCATCGTATGGCTGAAGTAGAAAATTTATGTGATGATATTGCAATCTTACATAAAGGGAAAATATTTTTTAATGATACATTTGAAGTGTTTAAAAACCAAATGAAAACTCCAACTTTGGAAGAAGAATTTATTAGTTTGACACAGGACAAATCCGCATGAGACGAGTCGGGATAATTTTTCGCAAGGAATTGAAAGATATGTTAAGAGACCGGCGCACCATATTTTTCATGATTGTATTTCCTATCCTGATCATTCCGTTATTAATCGGTGGCATTCCAAAAATCATGACCGGGATCATGAAAGAGAAAATGACTGAAGAAATTACGATTGCGATTATCGGGAGGGAAAACAGTCCGGAGTTAATGTCTGTCATTGTTGCTGTTGATTCAATTGATTTAGTTTTCCATATTGAGGAAGACTCCATTGAAACTTTTATTCGAAATAAAGAAATTGACGGTGCATTAAAAATACCAGAAAATTTCACTGAAAAAATTAATTCCATGGAAACAGCTCAATTAGCCATCATTTATCTTTCAACCGGAGATTTTGAAGCAGTCAAAAAACGGTTGGAACGTGCCGTAAATATATTCATTGACGGAAAACGAACTGAACGAATGAAGCAGTTGGGTGTCAATCTCAATCAACTTGAACCGGTACAAATTGCTCATCAAAACATTGCTTCAGATAAGGAACAAATAGGAAAAATTGCCGGTGGATGGTTGCCCTATATGTTCATTTTATATTGTTTTATGGGAGCCATGTACCCAGCATTAGATTTAGGTGCCGGTGAAAAGGAACGAGGGACGATTGAAACCTTACTCAGTTCTCCAGCCGGACGAATGGAAATATTACTGGGGAAATATGGAGTCATTTCGTTATTTGGGTTTTTATCAGCTATATCGGGAGTATTGGGATTAATAGTCGGTCTTCAATTTATCACGGACATTCCCGCCGAAATAATAGAAACGGCAAAAAGTATTATACAGGTGAAAACTATTGCATTAATTCTTTTATTAATTGTTCCTGTTTCTATATTATTCTCGGCGATTCTTTTATCCATTTCAATCTATGCGAAATCATTTAAAGAAGCGCAAAGTTTGGTAACTCCCATAAACATCCTCATCATTGTTCCAGCGATGGTTGGGATGATTCCAGGCATTGAGTTGAATTGGAAAACCGCATTATTTCCAATTGTAAACATCTCATTGATTTCAAAGGATATTCTTGCAGGAACAGTGTCCGCAGGTTTACTTTTAGAGGTGTTTGGTTCTATGATTTTTTTAGCGGTTATCGGTTTGATTTTTACCCGCTGGTGGTTTAATCGGGAGGAAGTTATTTTCAGATAATGAAAAGAAATAATTTAATAAGTAAAGAGTAAAAAGTAATGCTGACAGATAATCATGTATGACTCATTACTATTTACGTTATACTCATCTCGTTTTACTTTTTATGATAATTCAACTCCAATTAATGCTAAATTCAAAAACGATTGTAATTGAAATAAAAAATGGCAAATGATAGCTTAGTCAAATTTAATTATGGACTTAAATGGGTGTTGGTATTGTATATTTCACCCATATTTTCTCAACCTGATTCTCCCATGGAGGGGCATACTCTTTTTTCTCCCGGTGGACCGACTCAAAATCCCGGAGATCCTTTCAATACATTTTTGTTAAACACTGAGGGAGAAACAGAGCATGTGTGGGATAACGAATGTGGTCCTGCCAGTATGCCTTATTTATTCCCCGACAGTTCCATGCTTCGTCCTTGCAGAGTTCCGGAACCCTCTATGATTAATGGAGGAGTAGGAGGTAGAATTCAGCACATTACGTGGAATGGAACTGTCCTCTGGGACTTTATCCTTTCTAATGAAACATATCAACATCACCATGATATTCAACCTTTGCCGAATGGGAATGTTTTGGTGATTGCGTGGGAACGGAAAACGGCAGAGGAAGCATACGCTCTGGGTAGGACAGAGATCAATAACCCGTTAAACGAATTCTGGGCTGATGCAATTTTTGAGATTCAACCGGATGGACTCAATGGTGGGATTGCTGTTTGGGAATGGCATGTGTGGGATCATCTCGTCCAGGATGTGGACCCCGATTTGCCAAATTACGGAGTTATTTCAGAGCATCCGGAATTGATCAATATTAATTATGCTACTGTGGGTACCAGTGGAGGTGGCGGAGGAGGAGGTCAACCCCATGCAGATTGGCTGCACATGAATGCAGTGGATTATAATGAAGAATTGGATCAGATTATTTTTTCATCTCCCCGGATGAATGAGTTTTATATTATCGATCACAGTACAACAACAGAAGAAGCGGAAAATCATTCCGGTGGAAACAGCGGAATGGGAGGAGACTTTTTATACCGATGGGGAAATCCCAGGGTTTATGAACGTGGAACACAAGCAGATCAAAAGATTTTCGTCATTCACGGAGTAAACTGGATTCGTGAAGGATTCCCGGGATATGGAAATATTTTGTTTTATGTGAATGGTAACGGACGCCCGGAAGGGCAGTATTCAACAGTCGAAGAGTTGGTCTCTCCATTGAATGAAAACGGATTATATAATTTAGAATCAGATCAAGCTTTCGGACCGGACTTTCCGGTCTGGGTATTTGATGATAACCAGGGATTTTATTCTCAAATGCAATCCGGGGCTTTTCGTCTTCAAAATGGAAATACTCTGGTTTCTGTTGCACAATACAGGAGAATTATTGAAGTGACTGAGAATGGAAATATTGTCTGGGATTATTCCTTTCCGGCAACAGAAGGAATCATTGCCAGAGCGCAAAAATATGGGATGGAGTTTCTTTCCGAAATCATATCTTTAAATATCTCCTACTTGGAGGGATGGAATTTGGTGGGTTTGCCGCTTAATGTTTCCGATTCTTCACAGGAAGCTGTTTTCCCTGAATCTGTTGAAGGGACGCTTTACAGTTTTGAAGGTGGATATTCACTTGTTACAGAATGTACACCCGGGTCCGGATACTGGCTCATGTTTGGCGAGGACACGGATACTCAATTAACAGGAACAGCCATTACCTCAATTGAAATACAATTATTTGAAGGTTGGAATTTAATCACCGGAATCACTAATCCTTTTCAGGTGGATAATATCATAGATCCGGAAAATCTTATTGTTCCCGGTTCTGTTTATGGTTTTCAGGAAAGTTATGAACAGGTTGAAATCATCAATCCAGGAAAAGGATATTGGTTGAAGAGTAGTGGAGATGGAGTAATTTTGGTAGAGTGAAAAGTAAAATTAGAATAATAAAATAGATAGGAATGAAAGTGAAAAAATATTTATTAATGTTTGTCATGTTAGGAAATTATCTTTTTTCCACACAAATAACATAAAATTGATGGAACTAAAATAAAAGCTGAAATCATTAATTCTTTAGATGAAACCATACAGATTAAAGTGCCCTATTCTGATGAATTAATTACAATTCATAAAAATAAAATTTTGGAAATAAATTTTAATGAGGAAATAAATCAAAACGATAACAATACTAGT
>CAZSIH010000036.1:0-18047 GCA_964606925.1 uncultured bacterium | reverse complement strand
AAAATATCCTCCGGAGGAATACTCATAGGATGCTTTGAACCTTTGGAAAAATTAAGGAATCGCCTGAGATTGAAAATGCCTAGATTTTTATTTACTTTGTTGTACCCTCTCTATTTCGTTTTCTATCGTGTTTTTCCAAAAATCCCTGGATTGAAACAATTTTATTTTATTTTGACAAAAGGTAGAAAACGAATCCTTTCAAAGGCAGAAGTATATGGACGGTTATCTTTTTGCGGGTACCAATTAATAGAAGAAAGAGTTTTCGGAAATACAACTTATTTTATTTGTGAAAAAATTAAAACTGTCTCTTCAGAAAAAAAACCTTCCTACGGACCAATAGTACAGTTAAAGCGGATTGGTTTGAATAGAGAAATCATTACAATTTATAAATTCAGAACCATGTATCCTTTTAGTGAATTTATCCAGAAAGATATTTATGATAAATATAAACTGGAACAAACCGGGAAAATAAAAAATGATTACAGATTGACAAACTGGGGATGGATTTTTCGACGATTATTTATAGATGAAATCCCCCAGATTTATAATTGGTTAAGAGGTGATCTGAAACTAGTTGGTGTGAGAGCTTTAAGTGAACACTATTTCAACCTTTACCCTAAAGACCTGCAGGAATTAAGGGTTAGATCTAAACCGGGTTTGGTCCCTCCTTACTATGTTGATATGCCTAGTTCATTTGATGAAGTGTTAGAAAGTGAGAAAAAATATTTGCATTTACACAGTAATAGACCAATTGTTACAAACATCTCTTACTTATTCCGTGCTGTTTTTAACATTATTTTCAAGGGAGCCAGAAGTCAATAATACAATATGATTCCTAAGAAAATAACAATGTTGATCCTATCTTTACTACTTTCAGGGACGACTCTTGCTTCCTCAATATTCAGCATAAAACCAGTTGCTTTCACCAAATATAAATCAAGTGGGGGGATTTTGCATGTCAATGAATCAGGATCAATTACCCTAGCCGGATTAGGGATTGTTGCTCATACAAATTACGATAATTGGTCAGTATCGGGGACTTTTGTTGCAATAGGGATAACCGGTAAAGTTCATAATAATTTATTTGATTTTTCTCCGGAACAGGGGTTACCTTTTTTGGATTCATCAAAAGACGGGATGACTCATTGGGTTGAAACTGCAAATACAAAAATTTCTTATAATAAAAATAATTTTACATTTGAATTTGGAAAGTTCGATCGTCATTGGGGACCGGGAACACATTCAATTTTAATTTCAAATAAACCGCCATCATATCCTCAATTAGGCTTTACTTGGGATATCATCTCAAATCTCAGGTTTATCTATTTTCATGGTTTTCTTAAAAGTCAGATAGCTGATTCCATAAGAGCCAACACATATCAGGGAATTGGAAAAAGGAGTTTTGATTTACCCCGCTCCATTGCCGGTCACCGCTTGGAATGGACTCTTTTTCCTAATCTCACCCTTGGAGCAACTGAATCTGTTGTATACGGTTCACGTCACATTGATTTTCATTATCTCTTACCGTTCACGTCACTTTGGCATATGGAAAATCATTTAGGAGATATTGATAATGCTCAAGTGGAGCTTGATATAGCTTGGATAATTAAACAAAGTTTTAAAATATATTTTTCATTATACATTGATGAATGGACTCCGGAGTGGACATTTAATAAAATAAACCATAATTGGTTTGCTTGGCATGCTGGATTTAATTGGAGTAATATTATTAATAAATCAGACAAATTAAATTTAGAATACACTTGGACAGATCACAGGATTTATCGGCATCGGTTCCCAATCAATGACTATTACAGCCATGGATACCCGCTGGGTTTTTGGGCTGGACCTCATTCGGAAGACCTTTATATGGAGTATCATATATCCTTTCTCAATTCCGGAATTACTCTAATATATTCTGACACAAAACGAGGACAGTTGACACAAAAAATGCTTGAGGACCAATATGAGGATATTGGATACGAGAGATATTCAGGAGATGCAGGATATGAACAACGGAAAATGGTTAAATGTTTCATACATCGGTTTTATTTAAATAATCAGGTTGAGGGACAATTTGGTATTGAGTACATTGATTGGCACAATGCAGGATTTGATCCATATAATCCTGATCCTGAAGAGGGAATTGATTTGGAAAAATGGTCTTTAGTATTTAATGTTTTTTATAATTTTGAGCTATGAGTGAAACCAAAAATCCAACATTAGCCGGTTCAACCGAATTAATTGTTCCAGTTCACGTTGATAAGAAATCTACCTTATTAAATTTTAAATTAATTTATTTAATAAACATTAAACGCTTCATGGATTTGATGTTAAGCGTATTATTTTTTATATCAGGATTACCAATTTATATTATTCTTGGGTTGTTAATTAAACTGGATTCCAAAGGCCCTGTCCTTTTCAAGCAAATTAGAACTGGAAGTCAAAACAATCCATTTTTAATGTATAAATTTCGTTCCATGGATATTTATGCTGAAGACACCTCTGGTCCTGTTTGGACTGCACAAGACGATCCACGTATTACAAAAGTTGGACGATTTTTAAGGCGGTTTCGTTTAGATGAACTCCCTCAGTTATTGAATGTAATGAAAGGGGATATGTCTTTGGTGGGTCCCCGACCTGAACGTCCCTATTTTGTAGAAAAATTAATGGCGGTATTTCCATTTTATATCCGCAGGTTGAGAGTCCGTCCCGGGATAACGGGATGGGCACAGATAAAACATCCATACGATGAACATATTGAAGATGTACGTGAAAAACTCAGATACGATTTTTACTATATTGAAAATGTGGATATATTGCTGGATCTCAAAATTATGCTTAGTACATTTTGGGTTATGGTATCGGGAAAAGGGAGGTAAATTACCTTCCGGTCAGTGTAAATTCTGCTTTAATATTTTACTTTATAAGTATTTAATCTGTAATGATTCCCATACAATATATTCGATCTGAACCAGATTCCGTAAAGACAGCTCTTGAATCAAGAGGTGTTGAGATCGACCTGGATCAAATTTTACTTTTGGATAGTGACAGGAAAAAATCCATTACTGAATTGGATTCGCTCCGGGCAGAACGCAAGATAGCTTCTCAAGAAATAGGACGAATTAAAAAAGAAGGGGGTAACGCAGATGAGTCAGTTATTGCCATGCGTAAAAAAGGAGAGAAAATTCAATCAATAGAATCTGCTCTGGGCTTGGTTACTGAAAAAATTCAGGATTTATTACTTGAACTTCCTAACCTTCCCCACAAAACAGTTCCGGTGGGTAAAGGAGAAAGAGAAAATGTGATTGTACGGGAATCCAAAATCCCTATTGAATTAAACTTTACTCTTAAAACTCATACGGAATTAGGAACATCACTGAATATACTGGCACTTGAGCAGGGCGCCTCCATGTCCGGTTCAGGATTTCCCCTTTATTTAGGGCAGGGAGCACGGCTGGAAAGAGCCCTTATCAACTTCATGCTGGATCATCATGTAAATAACCATGATTACATAGAAATATTTCCTCCATTTTTGGTGAGGGAAGAAGCGCTGGTTACTACCGGTCAACTCCCGAAATTTGAAGAAGACATGTACCGATTGAAAGACGATGATCTTTTTCTCATCCCTACAGCTGAAGTTCCTGTTACCAGTCTGCATTCAGGAAAGATTCTTGATGAAGATGAATTACCCCTTAATTATGCTGCTTATTCTGCCTGTTTCCGGAGGGAAGCGGGTTCTTACGGTAAAGATACTAGAGGATTATTGCGTCTTCATCAATTCAATAAAGTGGAGTTGGTAAAATTTGTCATTCCGGAATCATCTTATGAAGAGCATGAAAGCCTCACTCGCCAAGCAGAGGAAATCCTTCACTTGCTTGATTTGCCTTACCGTGTTGTAAATCTGTGTACGGGAGATTTGGGATTTTCAGCGGCTAAATGTTATGATCTGGAAGTGTGGGCACCGGGGGAAAAACAATGGCTGGAGGTTTCTTCATGCAGTAATTTTGAAGCCTTCCAAGCTCGCCGGGGGAATATTCGCTACCGTCGGACAGCAGACCGGAAAGTTGATTTTGTACATACATTGAACGGCTCCGGATTGGCCACTCCCAGGCTTATGGTGGCATTATTGGAAAATCACCAGAAAGAGGATGGAAGTGTATCCATTCCTGAACCCCTGCAGGAATATTTTGGAAATTCTTCCATTTGTAGTTAAGACTTGTGACTCCAGTATTATTAACATTTAAAATGCCAGGACAAAGATTGTACTCTGTTCCTGAAATGTTCGATCTGAGTATGAACCGTGTGTGTGAGAATAGAAAAGACACGGAAAAAACACTGGTTCAGGACTGGCTCAATTTGAAACCGGGTACGGTTCTTAATAAACAAAACCTATCCATCACGGTATTAAAACCGGGACGATTAAACATTCATGAAGGACCGGACATCCTGGATGTAATGTTGATAATCAATGGACAGATAAAAACAGGTGCAGTTGAATGTCATTTGAATTCCCGTTCCTGGCTGTCTCACCGGCATCACCTGAATCCTGATTTTGATTCGGTTATTCTTCATGTTGTACGAAAAAATTCTCCCATGGATATATCCCTTCCATTTCCCACGATTGAATTAATTCCCGGACATGGGATCACATTTGTATGTGATCTGGATCCCCAATTCCTTAGTCACACATTTTTGGATACAATTTTTCACCTGGCGAACGAAAGGTGGCAGAAACAGGTTCATTCCTTTCTCAAAATTTGTAAGGGAAATCTTAAATCTCATTGTCTTGAGAAATCTTTTGCCGTATTGGGCGCCGGTGGAAATCAAAAACCATTTCTTAAACTGGCACAAATCATCCGATCAAAAGGGATTGGATACATGGATAAAAACATGATCAAATCCGGTATAGAATCTGAAATGAGATCGTTAAAAGGAGAATGGAAATACCTAAGTATCCGCCCTGCTCAATGGCCTGAAAAACGGTTGCTAACCGCTGTGGAATTAATCCGGTTCATTTACTCTGATGAATGGATTCGCTGTATCAACCCTCAGGAAATGATTTCGGTTCTCAGAAAAAAAATTCGCTCTTCAGCAGGGGAAGGATGCGTCACTGAACTCCTTGGAAATGTTTTTCTACCTCTGGGTGCATCACAATCGGTTATTACGGGAGATACCGGAAATCAGGCTCACTGGAAAACTGCCTGGAATTCCCTTATTTTACCCTACAGTTATGGCAAATATATTCGACAGTTTGGGAATGTATTAACTTCAAAACACTTGAGGTTATTTCCTGTTTTACAGGGTTTAAAGGTATTGGAATCCCATTTTTGCAGACACCGATTTTGTTCCGTTTGTCCTTTAAAAAATACACATGACAGGTTGGAACAGAATTCAGGTAATTGACACTGTACGGAACTGGAAAGAGTCTGGTAAAAAAATTGTCTTTACCAATGGTTGTTTTGACATTCTTCATGCAGGTCATATTCATTATTTGAAAGAAGCTAAAAAACTGGGTGACCGGCTTCTCATCGGATTAAATTCAGATCAATCAGTTCGAAACCTGAAAGGACCGGATCGTCCTTTGAATCATGAAGAAGCAAGAGTTTCAGTTTTAGAAAACCTGTCCATGGTGGACGGAGTTATTGTTTTTCATGAAAATACACCTGGTAAACTTATTCGGGAGGTACTTCCCCATATCCTGGTCAAAGGCGGAGATTACTCAATTGAAAATATTGTAGGAGCGAATACAGTCAAAGCATCCGGAGGAGAGATTGTGGTCATTCCATATCTCAAGGGATATTCCACATCAGACCTTATCACTCGAATAAGAAAAAACTGAAATCCCTTGACACTCGGTTCAATCCCCCCTAATTTCCACCCCATTTATCAACTTTAAATCCTTTTGATACAACAAGTTACACGAATATTTCCATTTGTCATTATACTGACATTATGTCCGGGCAGAGACTCATTAAACGTATCTATATACCCAGACAACAGTACAATGGACAGTGTAGTGATAACCTCTATGGATTCCAACGGTAACGGGTTTCTGGAAACAGAAAACCGTTTACCCCAGCTCTTGCGGGATGTTAAAATTCTGTTAACGGATGCGTTAATAGCAGATGTATGGGGAGATACATTGGAAGTTATTTATACTCTGGACCGCATTTTTGATCTGTTGGCAGAAGCGGATCAATTGGGAGAAATGAATGAAGCAGATCGGGAAGAATTCACACGGTTTGAAGATTCCATGGTTAAAATATACGGGCATAAATTTCTTACCATGAGTAAAGCAAATGTTCCTCACACTGCGGAACAATTCAGGAGGGATGTAACGGAATTTACCAAGCCATTGGAAGTAGAGATGGGAGAAACCCAGTTTACCGTTCTTGATGACAGAGACGGTCATATCCCATTGGTGAAAAATAAAAAAGTAGATCAATTTATAAATTATTTTTTAACAAAAGGACGGAAACAATTTGAAATTTGGCTCTCCCGAAAAAAGAAATACGGCCCCTTAATTTTATCCATATTAAATGATCACGAACTGCCGGAAGAATTGCTGTATCTTGCTATGATAGAATCAGGATTTAACCCTAAAGCCTATTCCCGGGCAAATGCCTCCGGTATGTGGCAATTTGTTTATTCCACAGGAAAGATTTACGGTCTGAACAGATCATGGTATCTGGATGAAAGAAGAGACCCTGCAAAAGCCACTACAGCCGCATGTCTTTATTTAAAAGACCTTTATAAAGAATTTGATCACTGGTATCTTGCTTTGGCTGCTTATAATACCGGATCAGGACGGATTCATCGAGCCCAGCGTTTACACATGACGTCAGATTTTTGGCAACTCCATTCTCTGCCCAGGGAGACTCGGAATTACCTCCCTTATTATTTAGCAGCATCCATCATTGCTTCGAATCCGGAAATGTATGGATTTGACGAAAAAGAAATTACCGGAAAACCCTGGGTGTATGAAACAGTTGCCCTGGAAAAAAGTGCCGATCTATCTGTTTTAGCCATGGCAGCGGGAATAAAATTGAAAACCATGAAAAATTTCAATCCTGAACTTCGTCAGAGTGCCACACCTGCTGAAGGTTTGTATTCACTAAAACTGCCTGTGGGAACCAAAACTAAGTTCTTAGAACAATTCAATTCTCTTCCTGAAGATCAACGATTTTCTCCACAATATATATATCACCGGATTCGTAAGGGAGAAAGTTTATGGACCATTTCCAGAAAATACGGAGTTTCAATTCACGACATTGCATCCATCAATAAAATAAAAAACCGTGATTCAATTCGGATGGGGAAAAAATTGACCATTCCTGTAAGAGGAGCTGGACCCATTTCTGCAACGGTTAAATCAGAATTTGCTTCCACTCATTTAAAGCATGTTTATACTGTTAAAAAAGGGGACACGTTGGGCCATATCGCAGAAAATTATCGTACAAGAGCCAGTAAGATCCGTAAATGGAATAAACTTAGATACGGGCAATATATTATCCCCGGACAAAAATTAACAATATGGACAAAAAAAGGATGACAGGTCCCCCAAAAAATAATCGTTGGGTGTGGATAAGTTTGTCCGTGATCTTTGGATTATTCATTTTATCCCGTATCACCTCCCTGATTTCTTCCGGTGAAGGATTAGTCTCAGGGGAAAAGGTGGGAATCGTCAAACTGGAAGGACCAATATTTGATGTAGAAGATTTGTTAAAGGATTTGAATTATTTTGCAAAACGATCTGATGTGAAAGCCATAGTTCTGAGGGTGAACAGTCCCGGAGGAGCGGTTGCGCCTTCCCAGGAAATATATGAAAAAGTAAAATCTATTTCTCTGAAGAAACCTGTGGTAACATCCGTGGGATCGATAGCAGCTTCCGGGGGATTTTATGCTGCGGCTGGATCGAATAAAATCGTGGCAAATCGAGGTTCCATTTTAGGAAGTATTGGTGTTATTGTAGAATATCCTGTTGCAGTTGACCTTTTGGAAAAGATCGGTCTACGTTTTGAAACAATAAAGTCCGGTACTGCCAAGGATATTGGAAGCCCAACACGGGAAGTGACTAAAGCAGACCGGAAAGCACTGGAGTCTGTCGTGAATAATCTCCATAAACAATTTGTAGATGCAGTAGCAGAGGGTCGGTCTTTAGATAGAGATTTTGTTCTGTCCATAGCGGATGGAAGAGTGTTTACCGGTGAACAATCTTATGAATTAGGGTTGGTAGACACGTTGGGGACATTGGATGATGCGGTGTCGTTGGCGGGATATTTAGCCAATCTGAAAGATATTCCGGAACGAATATATCCAGAAAAGAGAAGACATCGTCTTTTAGATTATTTTTTTAATGAACTTGAAGAACGGGCAAGCGGTTTCATTCAGACCTTGCCTCTCTTCCTCTGGAAACTGGAGAATTGATATGACGAAACAGGAAATTGTAGATCGGGTTTCAGAATCTACCGGATTGACCAAAGTGGAAACCGCAGCGGTGATGAACGGGGTGATGGAAACCATTATTGGTTCACTCATTGGAAATCAAAAAGTTGAACTGCGAGGGTTTGGTACGTTCGGAGTAAAACACCGAATGCCGAAAAAGGCACGAAATCCAAGTACAGGAGATACGGTCTTTTTACCGGAACGGTATGTCCCTACATTTAAACCATCGAAACTGATGCGTGGCAGGGTAAATTCTGCCCTCATAAAATAATTTTATTCATAACTTAACCGGAGATTAAATGCCCTGCGGAAAAAAACGCAAGAAGAGAAAGATCAGTACTCACAAGCGGAAAAAACGGCTTCGTGCAAATCGGCATAAAAAGAAAAAAGTATAGTTCCTTATAATTTCGGTTTAACACCGGAAAGAGTTGATTTTAAGTAAAATATCTCACAGAAATCATGCGAGCATTGGATCCGGTATCCGTCGTTTCAAAAGATAAAGCAATCACCGTCAGTGATCTCACCAAGCAGATCAAATCTGTTATTGAAGGAGAGTTCACTCACCTTTGGGTTTCAGGGGAGTTATCTAATGTGGTGCGTCATCGCTCCGGTCATTTGTATTTTACCCTGAAAGATGAATCAGCAGAAATACGGTCGGTGATGTTCCGGGGTATAAGCAATTATCTTCCTTTTACACCTGAGAATGGCATGAGTGTACTTGTATTTGGTTCACTGTCCGTCTATGAACCCCGAGGACAGTATCAACTGGTAGCAAAACAAATGGAAGCAGCAGGAATCGGTTCCTTATTCCTGGCTTTAGAAGCACTGAAACGGAAACTGTCTGAAGAAGGGTTGTTTGATGAGACTCTGAAAAAACCAATTCCTTCCTATCCGAGGACAGTTGGTGTCATTACCTCTCCAACAGGAGCAGCATTTCGGGATATCTTAAATGTACTGGAACGCCGGGCACCCCATGTGTTTGTTTGCCTGAGACCCGCTTTGGTTCAGGGCAATGAAGCGGCAGATGATCTGGTTTCAGCATTAAAGCAAATGGAGATGAATGATATTGATGTCATCATTATCGGCAGAGGCGGCGGGTCATTGGAAGACCTGTGGGCATTTAATGAAGAAAAATTGGTTCGTGCCATTGCTGAGTGCGATATACCGGTAATCTCTGCAGTGGGACATGAAACAGATTTCACACTCGCTGATCTTGTGGCAGATATGAGAGCACCCTCGCCTTCTGCAGCGGCGGAATTGACAGCAGTTCCCCGGAGGGAGATCATTGGCGCTTTAAAACATTATGGGGAAAGATTGAACCATCACATGCGTACCATTCTGGATAATACTTGGCAAAAACTGGATCAGATTTCAGACAGGACCGGAGTTCAAGAACCCACACGGAAAATAAACCGGTATGTAGAAAAAGTAACAGCTTATAGCCAGAAAATTGTACGGGGAATGAACGTAAATTTTACGGTAAATCAATCTCAACTAATTGCCATGTGTGAAACACTGGCAGCATTGTCACCCAAAGGTGTGTTGGAGCGGGGATATTCCATTGCTTATACATTCCCGGATAAAACCCTCATCCGGAGAGCGAAGGATGTGAAGACAGGTGGGTCGTTCATATTGGAAACAAGCAAAGGAAAATTTGAAGCTGAGAAAACAAGAGATATTCAAGGGGAATAAATTATCAAAGGATTATAAAACACAATGGCCAAGAAAAAAGAAGAACCCAAATTAATTGAAGACATATTCGAACGGCTGGAAATCATCATTTCCGACTTGGAATCCGGAGAGATTTCTCTGGAAAAAAGCCTGACCCTGTTTGAAGAAGGAATGACCCTTGCAGATTCCTGCCGGGGACAGTTGAATGCTGCCGAACAGCGGGTTCAGGAATTGATGAAAGATAAAGTTGGACTCATTGACGAAGAGAGTGAATCATGAACACATTCCGAACTTTCGGCATCTGGGGAAATTCCCAAAAACCTGAATTCTGGGAATACCTGCCTCAAATTATGGAATGGGCAGAATCCTCTTCTCTGAATGTTTTTCTGACCACACATATCGATCAGCGGTTACAGGACACGGAATCCTATACCTATGACATCATTGAAAGTGCAGAGGATTTTCAAAAATTGGATTTCATTCTTGCCCTTGGGGGAGACGGAACTATCCTGTCTCTTGCCCGAGCCGTAGCCCACAGAAAAACGCCCATTTTGGGCGTCCATTTAGGGAAACTGGGATTCCTGGCGGAAGTGACCATAGACAAAATGTTTGAAAGGTTAAACCAGGTTGTGTCTGGAAATTATCAGATTCAAAAACGAATGGTTTTGAAAGGGACGGTGACATGTGAAAAAGAGGATAAAACTTTTTATGCGCTGAATGATTTTGTCGTGGATAGAGGCGCTTCCCATCGGCTGTTGTCCTGTTTATTAAAATCTGACAACCATATTGTAGCAAAATACCAGGCGGATGGTCTCATCGTTTCTACCCCAACCGGTTCCACTGCTTATTCTTTATCAGCAGGGGGTCCTGTAGTGGATCCCGAAGTGGAATCTATCATTGTGTCTCCCATCTGCCCTCACTCACTCACATTCCGTCCCATTGTTCTTCCTCATAAAAGTGTACTATCTATTGAGTTTGCCGATGAAGAAGACCAGGCTTCATTTGCGGTGGACGGGCAGATCACAGAGCAGTTGGATTCCAATTCTAAAATTATCGTGGAAAAAGGGGAGTACTTCATCCAACTGATCACATTTTCAGATTCCAGTTATTTTAAGACATTGAGGGTGAAAATGGGTTGGGGGAAAAGAGGGGAGAGTTAACGAATAAACTCACCGGCTTGTCTTCAGAAAGCACTTAGGTAAGTTGGTTTAGTTTTAATCTCATTAAGCAAACATCAAACGACCTTTAGGTTCCGGTATAGGTCGGTTTAAGGATTTTGCAGTGTCAATCCATTCATTGATTATGACTTCAATATTTTGTAGAGCTTGCCTGCAATGTGTCAAGAAATTTTGGACACGGTTAGAGTTATTCATTTTCAAGTTAGTATGTGTTTTAAACAATTTTCTCAATTGACAATTCACGACAAATCTATTTGGCTAAATTATTTGATATTTCTGTGTGCCGTGGTACTGCTTCTGTATGACCTGTTTTCGGATTACACCATAAAGAATGGTTCCGTCTTTCTCTTTTGAGATAACAACTATTTTTTCGAAGATGCTTCAAAAGAGCACTGCGCTTCATTCAACAGTTACTATTGCACGTTTTGCTTCAGACGGAATTTCCCGGAGTGCATCCTCACGTTTGTCTTGTGAGATGAGGGCTATTGCTTCAGATAGACTTTCCCGGCATTCTTCCAGTGTTCGCCCTTGACCATTAGCACCGGGAATTTCAGGACAATAGGCAATATACCAGTCTTCGTCCTTCTCAATGATACATGTGAACTCGTTATGCATGATTGCCCTTAATTATTATTAGTGAAAATTATATTAAATTTGAAAAATATTGTAAAAGCAATTTAAAATTCATTCATTTCCCGATGCCGTCTCAACATACAGTCATTCATTACGACCAGTATTCCTGCTTCTTCCGCCAGTTGAGCCGCTTCTTCATTGATAACTCCATCCTGAAGCCACAGGGCTTTAGCGCCAATTTCAATAGTTGCTTCTGCAATAGGCAGGACATGTTCCGAACGGCGGAAGACGTCAACGATGTCCACATCAACTGGAATTTCCAATAGGTTTGGGTAACATTTCAGTCCTGCAATTTCCTTATGTCCCGGATTTACGGGAAAAATGGCATATCCGTTTTCTTGTAAATACAGTGCAACATAGTGGCTGGGACGCTCCCGTTTTGGGCTCATTCCAACAACAGCAATGGTTTTCATTTGGAAGATGTGGTGGATAATTTCTGAGGTGTTCATGGATTGAATTTACGAACTGGTTTAAGTAATTATTAAAAATGTAATTAACAAAAATGTCAATGCTGTTAATTGCGTAATTACGTTTTACTTCTTTATCTTTTCACCTTTTACGAAAAAAGTTTTTCAAAACATATCCTGCAATATTTGGATTTTCTTTTAATCTGCGAATGGAATATTCATACCATGTGTCGCCAAAAGGAATATACACTCTAACACCATAACCATTGGCTTTCAATTTTTCTAATAAATCATCCATGGGGACACCATACAAAACCTGGAATTCGAACCGATTTTTAGGAATATTATTTTCCGTTATCCAATGGTCCAAATGATGGATGAGTTCTGTGTCATGAGTGGCTATTCCCGCAAAGCCTTCACCTTCCAATAAAGTCCGGCTAAGGGCGATAAAATTTTTGTTTATCTGTTCCCTGTTTTGAAATGCAATTTTCTCATCTTCACGGTAAATACCCTTGCAGATCCTCAAATGAAGTGTTGGAGACATGATTTGTTTTAAGTCGTCTATACTTCTATGGAGATAAGCCTGAAGAACCGTTCCCACCTTTTCATAAGAATTGAGTGCTTCCTTATACATTTTGAGCGTTTGGTTTGTGTAGGTAGAATTTTCCATGTCAATGGTGAGTCCCAAGTTTCCCGGTCTGGCTGACTCGATGATCTTATTCAAATTTTCTACAGCCAATTCCTCGCTGATATCCAAGCCCAAATGGGTCAGTTTGAGGGAAATTGTACAGTCTATATTTTTCTGAGTTATCTGTGTGTATAAAGAACAGTAGTCATTGGTAAATTTATGAGTGCTTTCAATATCCTGTGTGTGTTCCCCCAGTATATCCATTGTGACGGAAAAACCTTGTTCTATCACGGTTTCAGCAGTGTGGAGTGCCTCATCAATTGATTCACCTGCAACATAAGGAAGCGCAAAAGGGCGGGCGATCCATTTAGGTAAAAAGGGAACGGTTGCTTTGAACAGGGAATTCATCAGCTTCATGGGGATAAGAATTTAAAATTCATCTTTTGTGTATTTCAACAATAATGAAGAGAATTTCATCCATTTGTCTTGACTGAGGAAAACCAAGGACGGTAAATTGAACACTTAATTTTTCCTATTTATTAAAATGTATCGTGATTTTGGTACCGTTCTTGTTTTTATTCTTCTGGGTATAGTTTTGGTTTATGTTCCGCTGCTCATTCAAAAATTAGTTGCGCCTCATAACCCGACCCGGGAGAAATTAACAACGTACGAATGCGGTGAAGAGCCGGAAGGATCTGCATGGCTGCAGTTCAATATCCGTTTTTATGTCATCGCACTCATATTCCTCATTTTTGATGTGGAAGTCATATTCCTGTTCCCATGGGCGGTTGTATATCAGGAAATGGGACTTGTGGCATTTATCGAAATGGGTATCTTTCTACTAATCCTGATCGTCGGTCTTGCATATGTTTGGAAAAAAGGTGATCTGGATTGGGTAAAGGCACGACCCAAATATTCCGGTGGACGGTATAAAAATGGATAACATCTAAAACGAAAGTAAAAAATAATGGGCGTACTTGAAAATAAATTCAAAGATAATATAATAGTAGAATCACTAGATAAACTCCTGGGATGGGCTCGGTCCACATCCCCGTGGTTTTTTCAATTTGGATTGGCGTGTTGTGCTATTGAAATGATGGCAACTGCAGCAAGCCGACATGATCTCATGCGGATCGGAATGATCCCGAGGTCTTCTCCCCGTCAGGCAGATGTGATGATCGTAGCAGGAACGGTGACCATAAAAATGGCAACACGGGTTAAAAAACTGTATGAACAAATGGCAGAACCAAAATATGTGATCTCCATGGGTAGTTGCGCCACCAGCGGAGGACCCTACTGGCAGTATGGTTACCATGTTTTGAAAGGGGTGGATTTAGTCGTCCCTGTAGATGTGTATGTACCGGGATGTCCTCCCCGACCGGAAGCATTGATTGAAGGTCTTTTAAAACTCCAGGAAAAAATTCAGGTTGAACGACCGTTGACCCGTATTTCTGCATGACGTTTGATGAAATAAAATCAACCCTTACTGAAAAATTCAGTGATGCAATTTTAGACAGTCCGGAAAGGGTAGAAAATATTCTTTACCTGGATTCGAAAAACTGGAATGAAATCGCTGTATTTCTCCAATCACATGAGAATTTATTCTTTGACCAATTGGAATGTCTCACCGGTATGGATCTTGGAGTGGAAGAATCATTGGAGGTGAGGTACAATTTTCATTCTATGAAGCACCGGCACAAAGTGGAGATAAGAATATCCGCAGATAGAGATAACCCCCAAATCCCCTCTGTTGAGAAAATTTGGAGAATGGCGGACTGGTTTGAACGTGAAGCCTACGATATGTACGGAATTGTGTTTGAAGGACATCGGGACATGACCCGCATACTTTGCCCTGAGGATTGGGACGGATGGCCCCTGCGAAAAGATTACGAAGTACAGGAAACCTATCACGGCATTGTGGTACCGAAAATCAAAGAAGGCTGGGAATAATGCAGACGGAACACATGGTGATTAATATGGGACCTCAGCATCCCAGTACCCATGGAGTGCTTCGCCTGAAGGTGAAAACCGATGGAGAAATCGTTTCGGATGTGTATCCTGTCATAGGATATTTACACCGATGTTTTGAAAAACATGCGGAAAACCTCCCTTATGATGGTGTCATTCCCTTTACAGACCGCTGTGATTATCTGGCAGCAATGAACATGAATTTTGGTTACGTTGTTGCAGTAGAAGAACTCATGGATTTAAAAGTTCCCTTGCGGGTGGAATACATCCGTGTCATTATGGCGGAATTGAACCGTATCGCAAGTCATTTACTTGCGTTGGGTGTGTATGGATTGGATATAGGTGCTTTTACTCCTTTTTTATACATGTTTCGAGATCGAGAACGGATTTTGGATATATTTGAACTGACCTGCGGGGCAAGACTCTTATACAATTATATGTGGGTGGGCGGTGTTTCACATGATCTCCCTTCTGGTTTTGAAAATATAGTAAGTGATTTTTTGGATTATTTTGAACCGAAAATAAAAGAATACAATGACCTTCTTACCTTCAATAAAATTTTTATAGAACGGACTGGAGACATAGGTGTTTTGCCACCGGAGATTGCCATAAGTTATGGTGTTTCAGGACCGAATTTGAGAGCCTCAGGAGTTAAATGGGATGTCCGTAGGGATGAACCTTATTCCATCTATGAAAAATTTGAATTTGATATTCCGCTTGGTGAAGGGAAAATGGGATTCATGGGAGACTGCTGGGACCGGTATTGGGTCCGAATACGGGAAATTGAGGAATCATGTAAAATTTTGAGACAGGCACTTAAACATATTCCAAGTGGAGATGTTCATTCAGCCATTCCGAAAAAAATTCGACCTCCTAAAGGGTCCGTTTATAAACGTACGGAAAGCCCCAGGGGGGATTTGGGATATTACATTGTTAGTGATGGATCCCCTGTTCCGTTTCGATTAAAAATGCGTTCGCCTGCATTTACCGCATTGAGTGTTTTAGGAGAATTGTCCCAGGGATGGATGCTGTCTGATATTATCGCCATTTTAGGAAGTCTGGATATAGTATTGGGAGAAATAGACCGATGACCGTTGATCATTTAATGAACTGGTTTTCAACAATGGGAGATTCCCCGGCATTATTTTTTTTAATGGCATCATTGATTTCTGCAATACCCATGTTTTTATTTATGGCACTGTATGCATTGGTCGCTATTTATGCAGAATTAAAAGTGTCATCCTTCATGCAGGATAAAGTGGGTCCCATGGGGCAGGGAGTAGGATTGCATGCAGGGAAATGGGGATTGCTTCAGCCTGCTGCAGATGGATTAAAACTACTATTAAAAGAAGATATTATTCCAGTAGCAGCGGACAGAAAATTATTTATTATGGCCCCATTTATTGTGTTTATCGGAGCTTTTGCTGCGTTGGCTGCATTACCCTTTAATCAGAAACTTGTTGTAGTGGATTTGAATATCGGTGTCCTTTATATATTAGCAGTTGGTTCACTGGGTGTAATCGGATTGCTCATTGCGGGATGGTCATCAAATAATAAATGGTCATTATACGGAGCTATGAGGTCGGCGGCTCAAATTGTGAGTTATGAGATTCCCGCTGCAATGTCAATCATTGCGGCAATCATGATGGCTGGAACCATGAGCATGAACGGGATGGTTGAAGTACAATCAGGACACATTTGGGGAATATTACCCAATTGGTTTATTTTTAATAATCCCTTTGCCGCCTGCGCATTTATCATTTTTTTTATCAGTGGTTTGGCTGAATGCAATCGTACTCCATTTGATATTCCTGAAGCGGAATCTGAATTAGTTGCTGGAGCCTTCACAGAATATTCGGGTATGAGATATGCTTTTTTCTTCCTGAGCGAATATGCAAACATGTTTGTTGTGAGCGGAGTTGCTACTGCAGCGTTCCTTGGTGGGTGGCAAAGCCCCATACCCGGTTGGTTTGACTCATCCATATGGGGTTTGTTTTGGTTTATGAGTAAGGCTGGTTTGCTAATTTTTGTCATGATGTGGTTTCGGTGGACCCTTCCCCGTCTGAGAGTTGATCAATTGATGCGTGTGTGCTGGAAAGTATTCATTCCCATCTCGTTTGTGAATATTTTTGGAATTGGAATCTGGAAATTAATAATAGGATAGATATGATAAAATATTTTGGAGATATTTGGGATTCAATTACTACCATTTTAACAGGAATGGGAGTCACGTGGGGTCATATGTGGAATATTCGCAGGGACAATGTGACCTTGCAGTATCCCGAAGAACGTTGGCCCCGTCCGGACAGGGATATTGGATTTGAACAAGAAAATTATAATGTGATTCGATCCCGCCTCCATGTGGATATTGATGACTGCATCGGGTGTCTGAAATGTGAGCGGGTCTGCCCTGTGGATTGTATCAAGATTGTAACGGTTAAAGTAGAAAAAGGAACAGATATTCCCGATATAAAACACACGGGAATTACATCTAAAGGAACGAAGAAAGCTTTATTGGTCCAACGATTTGATATTGATATGACCGAATGTTGTTACTGTAATTTATGCACCTACCCATGCCCCGAGGAATGTATTTATATGACTGGCGGTCCGAATTCCCACAAACATCCCATTGATTACGAATTTTCTCAATACGATAGAGGAGATATGATCTATCGGTTTGCAAAGGAAGTATCAGATGAACAAGTGAATAAAATTACTGGTGATAAAAATGAGAATGGTTAATAATGGCTGAAATAACCTTCTGGTTTATTGCGGGATTGACAATCATTTCTGCTGTCATGGTGGTGTACAGTAAAAAATTACTGAATTCAGCCATTGCACTTTTGTTTACCTTATTCGGAGTCGCAGGTCTTTATGTTTTCCTCTGGGCAGATTTTCTGGCAGCAGTTCAGGTTGTGGTTTATATAGGTGGTATTTTAATTCTTATCATCTTCGGGATCATGCTCACTAACCGCATCACCACAGTCCATATTTCCCATTCCAGCATTCAGCGGGGATATGGAGGGATGGTCGTTGTGGGTTTAATGGGATTCCTTGGATGGATGATTGTGAGGACACCCTGGCTTCAAAGTCAGTCAGTAGAACCTGAAC
>CAZSIH010000035.1:0-18629 GCA_964606925.1 uncultured bacterium | reverse complement strand
ATCAATTCTTGCAAAGTAACAAATTCAGCATTTCGAGTGGACATTTTTACTTTTTCACCGTCCCGAATTAATGTTACAAATTGATGAATGCACACAGTTAATTGTGATGTATCATAGTTTAGTGCTTCCAAAGCAGCAACCACATCAGGAAATGTGTCCACATGGTCAGCTCCAAAAATATCTATAATCAGATCGAAATTCCGCACAAATTTATTTTGATGATAAGCTGTATCCGGAAGACGATATGTAGGTTCACCTGTGCTTTTGATGTAAACCCTATCCTGTGTTTTTCCAACTGCAGATGCTTGAAACCAAGTAGCGCCATCTTTTTCATAAGTTAAATCTTTTTCTTTTAGATCCTCCAGTATTTTTTCAATCGCACCGGAGTCATAAAATGATTTTTCGTTTACGAATGAATTATGTTTTACACCTAAAGATAGAAGTGTTTTTTTAATATTCTGAAAAATGGTCCCCTCTGCTTCTTTTCTAAAGACTGGGTTATCTGCCTTGAGATTTTTTCCATGAGTTTGAAGGATATTTTTAGCAATTTCACGGATGTATTCTCCCTGATATCCATCTTCCGGAAATTTAGACTTCGGATTTATCTCCTGAAAATAACGGGCGGAAACCGATTCAGACAGCATTCTCATTTGACGTCCTGCATCGTTATAATAATATTCCCGTGTAACTTCATAACCATGCCATTCTAAAATGTTTGAAATGGTATCTCCTATTACTGCCTGTCTTCCATGCCCCACAGTTAACGGTCCCGTGGGATTAGCGCTGACAAACTCAACATTTGCTGTTTTACCGATTCCTGTGGTGGATTTTCCGAAATTATTACCTTTGTCCAGAATCAGAGTTAAAAATGATTGGTAATACTGCGTTGAACCGGTGAAATTGATAAATCCGGGAGGAGATACATTTATTTCAGAAATCCAACTTTGATTAACGTTGAGATTATTCTTGATTTTCTCAGCAAGTTGGATGGGATTTTCTCTGACTTCTTTTGCAAGGATCAGAGCTATATTACAGGAATAATCTCCAAAATTGGTATTTTTTGGATGTTCAATGATGACAGTTATTTTTGGAAGGTCTAAAGAAGAAAGGACCTCAGTTATTGCTTCAGACAGATGAGTTTTCAGGTTCATCTGTGATCATCCATGAAGGAGCATCTGCCCAAAGTTTATCCAATGAATAATATTCCCTTTCACTTGTTCGGAATATGTGAATAACGACATCCACATAATCAAGCAGAACCCAGTAACGATGTTCATATCCTTCCATTTTCCATGGTTTATGAGGAGTCCCTTTTCTCACTGCATCGGCAATGGCTTTAACCTGAATATCTGTGTCTGCCGAACAGATCATAAAGTAATCTGTGATACTGGTTAATTTACGGAGATCAATAGCCTGAACACGTTCTGCCTTTTTTGAAAGGACCAGTTGACCAGCAAGGTCCAATAACTCATGGGAATTCAATCTATAAAAAGTAAATCAGTTTTGATTTTGCCAAAATTCCATGACCGGCTTGATGGATGCATAATCGCTCCCAATTATCACAGTGAGGTCAAACGCTGATTTGGAATTTGGTTTATTCAAAATATGGTTTTTATCTTTTACATCAAACCCTAATAAAGAAGACACTTTATCAAGAATTTGAACATTCCCGGTCCTGGTAATAATTAAAGTTTGAGTATAGTTATAATGGTCTGCATCATCCGAGTTCAGCACGTCAATATTATTATCCCTTAGGAATCGTGTGAATTTCCCTGCCATTCCCGGGACACCGCATCCGTTTAACACTTCCACCAGAGATTCATCTATTGGATTACTTTCATAAATGGTGGATAGAGGCGGAGGATCTGATGTTGGTGGAAAGGTTATTTCAAAAGAATTACCGTTATGCACCTGCTTCGTAGAAAATGAATAAATGAAAACTCCGATAAATACAGTCAGGATGAAGATAAGAGAATTTAAGAAGATGTTCCTAACTAACGTATCATTCAATTTTTTTGTTTTATTTTTTTTAAGATTTCGGGAAGATTTCCGTCCGAAAAATGGAGACATTTGTGATTTAGTTAATTTAATTCAGGGAAAATGGAGAAAATGATCTATGGTAGTTGACCGGGAATTTTTGAACAGAAAATTGTATAATAGAATTTTTTGACGGTTTATATGACAAACTGAGATCATACCCGATTTCGCCTTGCGGTCCCAGATTCCCGGGGATTTGAAACAGTGTGAAATTTGATCTCAACAGCAGATTTGGTTTGAGTAAATACGAAATGGAATTTGTGTAACTGCTTGTATTAAATGACTTGCCGCCAAAAGTGCTGACACTGAAGTTAAAACCGTGATTTATCTGGAAGCGATCGGGAGAAAATAAATTAAATGTTGAGGAGTTACCCACGCCTAACTGTGGGAAAGTATTCATATCCGGGAGATCTTTTTTAAATTGACCAAAAACCAGACTTCCGGTCAATAGAAAAAGGTAGATTTGAATTGAAATTCGTCTCATAATCAAAAGGTAAAATACAATGAATTATAAAAAGGGGAAAATGAAACATTCGATTTACAATTTTTCTTCAATGACTCCTCCGCCTAAACATTCTTCATCGGTGAAAAATACGATAGATTGTCCCGCTGTGACAGCAAATTGATCTTTATCAAAAGTCACAACACAACTGTTATCTCCTTCATAAGTGATGGTACATGATTGGTCCTCTTGACGGTAACGAATCTTTGCAGTAATCCATGTCCTTTCCTCCGGTGGATTTTCCCCAATCCAATGTAACTGTTCTGCACGAAGTTTTTTGGAATATAGAAGTGGATGGTCATGCCCCTGTACAATAACAAGATCATTTGTTTTTATGTTTTTTGCAGCAACATACCAGGGAGATTCATTTTTTCCATATCCTCCTCCGATACCAATTCCTTTCCGTTGTCCGATGGTATAAAACATGAGCCCCTTGTGTTTTCCGATAATGTTTCCTTCATTGGTGACAATATTACCGGGATTTTCAGGTATGAATTGTTGTAAGAGTTGTGGAAAATTTCTTTCTCCGATAAAACAAATACCCGTGCTGTCTTTTTTCTCTGATGTAACCAGTCCTGCATCAGATGCTATTTTTCGAACTTCCGATTTTTCTAAATCACCCAAGGGAAAAAGGGAATGAGAAAGAGCATGCTGATTCAATGGATAGAGAAAATAACTTTGATCTTTTTGTCTGTCTTTTCCCTTGTAAAGAGAATAATGTCCATTTGAACGTTGGACTTTTGCATAATGCCCGGTAGCAATAAGCTCAGCATCAAGGGATAAGGCATAATCTAAGAACAGTTTAAATTTAATTTCCTGATTACACAGAATATCCGGATTTGGGGTGCGCCCTGATTTTTCTTCCTCTATAAATCGTGAAAACACCAACGTCCGATATTCATCAGTAAAATTTACCGTATGCAGAGGAAGGTCTAATGTATCGCACACTTGTAAGGCATCCCGATAATCTTTTTCCGCCGGACAAAACTCATCGGCCTCATCCCAATTTTTCATGAAGACGCACTCTACCTCAACCCCCTGATCTTTCAAAAGTAGTGCTACTACTGAACTGTCCACACCACCGCTCATTCCCACAATAATTCGTTTACCCATTGAACTGTTTTCCTGTAACAATTTCAGAGATTGCCTTGACTAAATCCTTTGCATCATCTTCAGAATTTCCTTTGCCAAAACTTATGCGCAGCGTTTTCAGGTTCATCTCATTACTCAGTCCGATCGCATTTAGGACATGGGAGGGTTTTACTGTTCCAGACGAACAGGCAGACCCGCTGGAAACTGCCATTCCTTTTCGACTCAGTCCGATGATGAGTTTTCCACTGTCCGTGGAAGGGAAGGTTAAACTGACGACTCCGGGGAGTTGTTCAGGTGCTGTGTTAAAAATGAGGTTTTTAATACATTTTATTATGGATGATTTGAATATTTGTTCCAGATTTTTCAGATGAGATTCCGTCCAGCTTAATTCTATTTTTGCAATTTCTGCTGCCATTCCCATTCCTGCAATTCCCGGGACATTTTCTGTACCGGCTCTAAGATTCCGTTCCTGTCCGCCACCAATTATGAATGCCCTCAATGGAGTGTTTTCTTTGATATACAATGCGCCAACGCCTTTTGGTCCGTAGAATTTATGTGCTGAAAATGACATCATCTCTATTCCGATTTCATAAACATTAACGGGAATTTTTCCTAAAGCCTGAACCCCATCGCTGTGAAATGGGATACCATGATCCAGGGCAATCACGGTCAGTTCCGACAGAGATTGAATTACACCTGTTTCATTATTGGCGTACATTATTGAAATTAATCCTGTATTTTTCCTGATGGCATCCTTGAGATGAGTTGGATTAATCATCCCGGTTTTATCTACATTGAGAATTGTCGTTTCAATTCCAAATTGTTTCAGGCGGGTTAAAACATTTAAAATTGCCGGATGTTCAATCGCAGATGTGATGACATGGTTTTTTTGTCCGTGAATTAAATTGTAAAGCACTAAATTATTTGATTCAGTTCCCCCACCTGTAAAAATGATTTCATAAGGGGAACATCCTATTGAATCCGCCATTTGACTCCGGGCAGATTCAACAATGCTTCGTGATTTTTGGCCCCATTTATGAGTACTGCTGGGATTCCCAAAATAATTTGATTCTGCCTCTTGCATCACCTCTATCACTTTTTTATGAAGAGGTGTGGTAGCACAATGGTCAAAATAATACATTGGCGTAGAGAAGAATTAAAAAATATTTAAAGAAAAATATATCAGATATCGTTACGGATGGAAGCGTACCGGAGTGTGTTCTGCAAATTTTTATAAAAGGGAGGTTGTTTTTCCTCTAATTGCCGGATTGTTTTTTCAGTATCATATTCATAACGGTTTACATCCCAATTGATTGATTCTCCGACTGTTAAAAATGCAACGGAACCACAGGTGTTTTCATCGAAGGGAATTCCGGTTGATCCCGGACAAAGGATTAGCAAGTTATTTTCCTCATCATAACGGGGAACATGAGTATGTCCGTGAATAAAGATAAATTGTTTCAGATAATCGTTCTTGGCATACACATGGTCTTTCCAATTGCTTGCTTCCGCTACAGTGGGAGGTTGGTCGTCCCGTTGATACCATGCATGGGTGAATTCTACAAGTGTACCATCAATAATTTCCCTATGGGCTACATGCATGGTCTTAATAAATTCAACTCCTTCTTCACCTACCTGCTCCCCAGCCCATTTAATATTTTGTACAATCTCCTGACAAATAGGATCATCAGGATCCATTCCTTCCAGGGAAGGTAATTCCTGTTCCCACAAACGTTCCAGGATATAACGATCATGGTTTCCCCTGATGTAAATACAATCCTCAATTGATGTCAATAATTCCATCGCTTCTACAGGATTGGGACCAAGTGGGAAACAGTCACCCAGACACATGATTTGATCCACATCATCCCGTTCATCTATGATTAAAAGCGCCGTTTTCAGAGATTCCGTATTAGCATGTATATCGGTAATTATTGCAAATGTCTTTTTGCTCATAAGAAACAAATTAAAGAAAATCTTAATGAAATTGCAAGTATCAAATAAAAGTAACTAAAGACATCCGTTTGAATGAAATAGTTAATTAACATTAATTTAAACGTTCATGTCTGATAAATTCATAACCATTGTAGGTTCTGTTGCCCTTGACACAATTGAAACACAATTTGACCGGAAAGAAAACTTGATTGGCGGTTCCGCAACCTATGCAACCATTTCTGCAGGAAGGTCAAGTCAGGTTTTTCCTGTAGGAATTGTTGGCAATGATTTTCCTGAAGATGGGTTGAAAATATTTCGGGAATACTCTGCTGATTTATCTGATTTTCATATAGTATCCGGTAGCACATTCAAATGGGGCGGAAAATATGACCACACAATGGATAACCGGGAAACATTGTTTACGGAGTTAGGGGTTTTTAAAACTTTTTCACCGAGATTATCGCAGAAGAGCAGAAATTCGGATTATCTGTTTCTCGCTAATATTCACCCTGAGCTTCAACTTTCCGTGATGGATCAATTGGAAGGTGAGGCGACGATCATAGTAGATACCATGAATTTGTGGATTGATACTGCCCGGGAACAACTTTTAAGTGTGATTGAGAGATGTGATATCTTATTAATTAACAACAGTGAGGCAGAATTATTATCAAAAAAGGAAAATCTGGAAAAGACAGCAGAATATCTTTTGGAATTAGGTCCTGAAAAAGTGATCATTAAAAAAGGGTCCAAAGGATGTGTTTTATTTTCTGACAAAAGTGTAATTTCAATCGGTGTTTTTCCAGTAAAAAATGTGATTGATTCAACCGGTGCAGGAGACGTTTTCGGAGGTGGTTACATTTCCGGATTAGCTTCAAGTTTGAATGATAAAGATTCACTAATCTTAGGTTCTGCATTGGCGTCAGTATGCGTGGAAGATTTTGGTGTCCGGGCATTGTTATCCCTGAAGAATGAAGAATTAATCCACAGACAAAAAATAATTGGAGACTCGGTTAATTCTTGAATTAACGACTTTTCACATTTAATTTTCAGCATTATTTGAGGTATAAAATGTTTTCAATGTCCAAAATATATTTATTCTTAACCATTTTTTATTTGGGTTTCCTGGGATGCGCAAGTGAAGAACTAACCTCTGCAAGGCTTTACATCCAGCAGGAGAATTGGGAAAAAGCTGAAGAATTTTTATTAAAAGCCTTAAAGGTAGAACCTGAAAATCCCGAAATTCCCTATTTACTGGGGAAATTGATCTATGCCAAGGGAAAAAAATGGGGTAAAATGAATGAGATGTTTGATCTTGCAATGAACTTAAACGAGGAAAAGGTCATTTTGGAGGGAGGTACTGTTAAACTATATGTGGATCAGTCTAGGAGTCAATATTGGTCAAATAGTTTTAACATTGGTGTTAATGAATTCAATCAGTTTCGAAAATTATCCGGTGACAAGCGAAAAAAAGCCCTCGAAAAAGCAATTTCATCTTTTAAGGAAGCAATGCACATCAGTCCTGGAGAATCTCAGACATATCCCATCCTTGCCACATGTTATTACGAATCGGGTAACAGTGACCTTGCTAAGGATTATGCTGCAAAAGCCGCCATGCTGTCACCAGGTAATTTTGATGCAAATTTTACCGCCGGGCAGATCTTTACTACATTGGATGATAAGGAGGGTGCGCACATATATTTTGTAAAAGCAGTGGAAATAGATCCCGCAAACAGTAGTGCTATCCGCCACCTTGCCCAATCATACTATGACTTAGGAAATAAAGAAAAATCAATAGAAACATATCTGGTTGCAATAAAAAATGAAATGGACAGGAAAGTAAAAGCAGATCTGCATTTTAACCTCGGTGTTTTATACATGCAGGTAGGCAGTTTCACGGATGCTGAGGATAATTTTATGATGGCCTACGATATGAATCCAGATGATGTTGAAGCTTTAATTGGGATGGCTCAGACTTTTGAGACTGCGGAGAAGTGGTCACGATCAGAAAAATTTTACAGGGAATTAATTTTTTTAGAACCGAGCAACCCGGAACATTATAAGGGAATGGCACGAATACTGATGAAGCAGGGAAAAAAGGATGAAGCAGAATATTATTTTAATAAATCAAAACGGGTTGGATCTTAAATCAAAAATAATTACTTAACCCAATTTAATCCGTTTTCGTAAATACTTATTCAAAGCATAATCCAAATCCAAATCTGTAAATAGCGGTACATAATCTATCTTCCGAAGTCCGCATTGTTTTCTGTATCCGTCCTGATAAGTCTTCATTAGGGATTTATAAGCACTTCGGATCTGCCACGGATCAGTTGTGATCACTTCGCCGGTCTCCATGTCTTTAAATCGTGTTCGGGTGTTGAAAGAAAATTCCATTTCTTCCCTATCCAGAATATGAAAAACGATCATTTCCTGCTTATTGTGTCGGAAATGTTTTAACCCATTCATGATCAAATCCATATCATCCATCAGGTCAGAAATGATTATGGTCAGCCCTCGTTTTTTAATGCGTTCAGCCATTTCATGGAGGATGGATCCGAGATTTGTGTCCTGACCGGGATTAATATTTTCAAGCTGAGTGAAAACAGAATTTAAATGACTTTTTGTCGAACGGGGTGGAAGAAGAGACGCAAGTTTATGGTGGAATAATCCTAATCCAACGCCATCCTGCTGGTTCAGCATCAGATAGGAAAGAGCAGCAGTGAGGTAACTCCCATATTCCAGTTTTGTCAATTTGCCGCTGGAATAATTCATTGAATTGCTGATATCAAGGAGAATATGGGAATGAAGATTGGTTTCCTCTTCATAACGTTTTGTGTAAAAACGGTCAGTTTTTCCGTATAATTTCCAATCAATGTGACGAATTTCATCTCCCGGACCGTAGGCTCTGTGTTCAGCGAATTCTACACTGAAACCGTGATAAGGACTTTTATGCATTCCGATAATATACCCTTCCACCACCAGCCGGGCACGTAATGCCATGTTTCGTAATTTAGCTGCAGTTTCCGGTTGTAAATATTTTCTCTTATCCAGAGTCATAAATTAACTAGTCGAGATTTTTTCGAATAAAACTAATTGCCTGAATCCATCAGTTTCTGCAGTATATCATCCGTGGATACACCTTCTGATTCTGCGTTAAAATTGGGAAGAATTCTATGTCTGAGGACCGGTAAAATTATTTCTTTAATATCAGAAATATCCGGGGAAGGTCTTCCGTCCAATGCTGCTTTTGCCTTTGCTCCCAGAATTAAATATTGAGATGCTCTGGGTCCTGCTCCCCAATCTATCCATTCCTTGATAAAGTCAGGTGCATTTTCGGAACCGGGGCGTGTAGAAGTAACAAAGTTCACGGCAAAAGAAACCACGTTTTCCGCAACCGGAACACGACGAACCAGATTTTGAAAGGACAGAAGATCATTTCTGGAAAGAATAGGTTTATTATCCACTTCAATATCCCCGGTTGTAGATTGAACGATTTTAATCTCTTCTTCCTTTGAAGGGTAATCAATTTTCAGATTAAACATGAACCGATCTAACTGTGCTTCCGGTAATGGATATGTTCCTTCCTGTTCAATTGGATTCTGAGTTGCCAGAACAAAAAACGGTTCTTCCAAAGTGTAGGTCGTTCCGGATGTTGTCACTTTATGCTCCTGCATAGCTTCCAGGAGAGCCGCCTGGGTTTTGGGCGGAGTACGGTTGATTTCATCCGCCAGAATGATGTTCCCAAAAACCGGTCCTTTGAAAAACCTGAATTCCCTTTTACCGGTGGAATGATCCTCCTCAATTATTTCAGTGCCGGTGATGTCACTTGGCATCAAATCCGGAGTAAACTGGATTCGGCTGAAATTTAATTCTAACAGTTCAGCCATTGTTTTGATCATCAATGTTTTTGCCAAACCGGGAACCCCGACAATGAGGGTGTGCCCTTTACAAAACAGCGCAATGAGAATATGATGTAAAACTTCGGTTTGTCCAATAATTGTTTTTCCGATCTCATTCAGAAACCTGTCTCTTGACTCATGAAGGTTTTCCAATAAATCGATATCTTTCGTCTGTGGGTCCATTTTGTTCTCAGTTCTCCTTCTGGTGGTTGATTAAAGGGCAAAACTTACGAGCCTTGTAAGACTCCCGCAATTTTATTGTTTTATTCACTACCAAATAGGTTTGAAATTAGTAAGCATGAATAACGAGATAAAAAGCCAAAAAGTTCCTTTATCCGGCAAAACCGAACAAGAATTGATTAATATTTGTGATGAGTATGAGGAACCCGGTTTTAGAGGAAAGCAACTGTTTCATTGGATTTATGTCAGTAAGAAAAGGAATATTCAGGAAATGGATAATCTTCCTGAAAAATTCCGAATTAAATTATGTGAAATATATAAAATTCCATCACTCAGCTTTTCCGGAGAAAATGTATCACCTTCAGGAAAAACAACGAAATATTTATTTGAAATTGCAACAGGAGAGAAGATAGAATCGGTAATTATGGAGGAAGGAAGTAGAGTAACTGTTTGTCTTTCAACTCAAGTTGGCTGTGCTTTAGGATGCACATTTTGTGCTACGGCAAAAATGGGATTCCAGAAGAATTTATCAATCGGAGAAATTATAGATCAATTTTTATTTCTCCAATCAAAATCAATAAACCGCATTACCAATGTAGTATTTATGGGAATGGGTGAACCTTTTTTAAATTATGATCGTGTCATTAATTCAGCATTATTACTTAATCATCCAGATGGGATTAATTTAGGAGCAAGAAAAATTACCATTTCGACCGCAGGTGTTGTTCCAAAAATAATCCGATTTGCAGATGAAGGATTGAAATTCAAATTAGCTATAAGTCTCAATGGAACCCTAGACGAAAATCGTTCAGAAATAATGCCAATCAATAAAAAATATGATTTGACCGAATTGATATCTGCTTCGCATTATTATTATGAAAAATCGAGATCATTCATCACGTTTGAGTATGTGCTAATTGAAGATGAGACAGATTCAATCGAAGATGCAAAAAGACTTAATAAATTATTAAAGGGTTTACCGTGCAAAGTAAACATAATACCTTATAATTCATTTGATGAATCCTATAATCGTCCAAATAAAAACAGAATTGATCAATTCCTTTCAGAATTACAATCTTCACATTTTATTGTTACTGTAAGGTGGAGCCACGGAACGGATATCAATGCTGGATGCGGACAATTAGCAGTGATGGAAGGAGCAGTAAATTGAATATAGTCAAGATGGCTGAAACTGTGCAAAACGCAACAGGATTTCAGGGAGGAATAGCAGTTGTTTTAGGTTCCGGATTAGGTGAATTTGCTGACCAACTTGAGGATAAAAAAATAATTCCTTATTATAAAATCCCGGGATATCCGTCCACTTCAGTTCCGGGTCATTCCGGTGAATTTATCTCTGGATATTTATCCGGGAAAAATGTTTTAGCTGCAAAAGGAAGATTTCATTATTATGAAGGACATGATTGGGAAACCCTTGTACTCCCCATGCGGTTATTTCATCAATTAAGGGTAAAAACTGTGATTCTTACCAATTCCTCCGGATCTATGAGAAATGCAATTAGCCCCGGGACTTTGGTATTTATAAAAGGATATTTGGATTGTACCTTTAGAGAGTCCATGGATGATCCAAAAATAATTCGATTGGAGAAATTTTTGTCACCAAAAATTATAAAAAAAGATGCTTATGGGGAGAGCCTTCATTTAGAAGAAGGAATATACTGCTGGGCTTTAGGACCGTCTTATGAAACACCTGCTGAAATTACATATTTCCGTTCATTAGGAGGAGATGTAGTAGGAATGAGCACGGTACCTGAAATGATGGAAGCGAAAAAATTAGGGTTGAATATTTTGGGAATTTCTTGTGCTACAAATTATGCTGCAGGATTGTCCGACACTCCGCTATATCATGATGAAGTATTGGAGACTGCGGAAAAAACAAAAGGTGATTTCATTAAATTATTGAAGATAGCAATCAAGAGAATTGCGGATTGAGGAATAAATAATTTATGTTGAAAAACTCACCATTATGGTATTTTATAGTCCCGTACATCGCATTCGGTTACCTCAATAATTTTATCGCATATAATTTTGTTTCACCTTCGGTTTATCATCCTAAATTATTTGATTACGGACATTATATTCTCCCGGAAATATCTACACTCATTCCGGATTTCCTTTTTTTCTCTATTTTCATTTATTTTCTTGTTCGCTGGAGAAAAAATCAAGAAATATTAAAATCATTTTTTTTGTTGGCTGGACTTTTATTTGTCCTTCGATTGTTTACATTCCCAATGACAATGGTGCCCCCGGCAATGTCCGATTGTTATCCAGCCAGCGATGATGCTCCCTGGATTTTCTTTGTTTTGTACACCCAGTCCACATGTATTGATTATATGTTTTCTGCACATACATTCCATTTAACATTATTTACTTTGTTCACGATTGTAAATTCTTTTGTTTCAGTTGAAAAATTCTTTATTACAGCTCTTTCATTGGTCACATTTTTTATGATCATTGCTGCCCGACTTCACTACACAGCAGATGTAATTATCGCTTTTATACTGTGTACTTGTGTATTTTCAATTTACATTCTTATCGAGAAAAATCTTTCATTAAAAAGGAAACAAATAAATCTATGACTATCAACATTAATTCTGAAATTAACTCTATTTCAAATGAAATAATCGAATGGAGACGGCACATTCATACGTATCCTGAACTGGGGATGGACCTCCCAAATACCGCAGAATTTGTCTCCAAAAAACTTAATTCTTGGGGTATTGAAGTTGAGACAAAAATTGGAATTTCAGGAGTGGTGGGCACTATTTCCGAAGGTTTCGGACCCACAATCGCTCTCCGGGCTGATATGGATGCTCTTCCCATGCAGGAAACGGGAGATGTTTCGTACAAATCTACACATGATGGTGTTATGCATGCTTGTGGACATGACGGTCATACAGCCATGCTATTGGGAGCGGCAAAAGTTTTATCAGAAAATAGATCAGAACTGAAGGGGTCAGTACGATTCATTTTTCAACCGGGAGAAGAAGGGTATTTTGGCGCAAAACATATGATCGAAGACGGCTGTCTTGAAGGTGTAGATGAAATTTACGGAATTCATTTGTGGAATTATCAAAATTATGGAGAAGTGGGGGTGAAGCCGGGACCGATTTTGGCTGCGGCGGATAAATTTATTATTAATATTAAGGGAGTTGGAGGACATGGCGCAGCACCTCAAGGAACGGTGGATGCTGTGGTGGTCGGTTCACATCTGGTGCAAGCTTTCCAAACCATCGTAAGCCGAAATATAGATCCCATTGAAAGTGCAGTGGTAACGGTAGGAAAATTCCAAAGCGGGAATAATTTCAATATAATCGCTGATTCAGCTGAGTTGATAGGAACAACAAGAGCTTACAAAGAAGAATTTCGTGAATTGATAATTGAGAAAATGGAAGACATTATTTCAGGAACAGAAAAAATGTTTGGTGCTGTCATCGAAATGGATTATCAAAAAGGATACCCGCCGACCATTAATGCAGAATCTGCTTATGAGAAGCTTATTTCTTCCGCCCGGAAAATTGTGGGAGAGAATGCAAAAATTCCTTACCTCTCCATGGGTGCAGAAGATTTTTCCTATTATGCAAATGAAATTCCCGGATGTTTTTTCTTTGTGGGATCCGCCCCCTTGGATAGAGAACCCTTGAGTGTTCCCCATCATTGTTCCCATTTTGATATTGATGAACGGGCATTATTGGTGGGATCAAGTGTTTTTGTTCAGGTGATTGAAGATTTGATTGGGTAAAATAGAATTTATATTGTCCTTCACAAACATTTCGGGAATGCTACATTCTATTAAATTTTACAGTGAAGTACAGATATTCTAGTCTGCACATCCACTCTTTCAAAGGGCATCTGCAGACACGAATGTCTGTAGTACGAAAGGAATCGAACTAATACCCCGACACAGCGTTTTCCCCTCTTGAATCTGCCCCACCGTAAAATCCATTTTCCGTTATAGTTATTCCGTTTGCCTGTCCGATATATCCCCATCTGTAATAATTGATTGAATGTCCTTTCCCGAGGAGATTATTCTTCACATCAGAAGCAATGGTGAACGGTTCAGTCATGATTGCATCCGGAAGCCACTGAGAATGAAACCGAGAAGCATTCACTGCCAACTGAACGGACATGTCATGAACCACAACATTCAGGATCACCTGCATTACGGTTGTGATGATGGTTGAACCTCCCGGTGAACCAATGATGAGTATGGGTTTCCCATCTTTTAAAACAATTGTGGGAGTCATAGAACTGAGAGGGCGTTTTCCCGGTTGAATGGCATTGGCTTCATTCCCCACTAAACCATAAATATTGGGAACTCCCGGTTTTGCAGAAAAATCATCCATTTCATTATTGAGAAAGAATCCTGCTCCACCTACTACGTGTCCTGAGCCATAACCGGTATTTAACGTGGTGGTTACACTCACAGCATTTCCATCCTTGTCCACAACGGAATAATGTGTGGTTTCCCTGCTTTCGTACGGATATGGATCTCCATTGGAAATATCTTGGCTGAGGGTTGCCTTGTTAATATTAATTGTAGAAGCTCTGTCAATTGCATAATCATCAGATACCAGCATCGATATGGGGACATCCCAATAATCGATGTCACCTAAATGTTCTGCCCGGTCGGCATACGCTCTTCGTTCCACTTCGGTGAGAAGATGAATATAATCGGAGGAATGCCAGTCAATGGAATCCAATTCAAATTGTTCGAGCATATTCAGCATGTGAATGAGAATCACTCCTCCTGAACTGGGTGGACCCATGGACAAAATTTCAAATTCCCTAAATTTTCCGGTCACCGGTTCACGATAAACAGATTCATATCTTATGAGGTCTTCAATAGTTACAAGTCCATTATAATTTTCCATTTCAGATGCAATAAGTCGTGCAGTTTTTCCAAAATAAAAATCATCTCCCTTCGTTCTTGCGATCCGTCTTAGCGTTCCTGCAAGGGATTTTTGCTTGAGGATATCTCCTGCTGACCAATCTCTGCCATCCTTTTTATTAAAGATCTTATCTGTATCGTTATCTCTTTTGAAAAACTCTTTTCTGTAATTCAAACTTCTTGCCAATCCGTTGGAAAGTCGAAATCCCCGTTCGGCTAATCTGATTGCAGGTTTCATTAAATCCCATAATGATAAATTTCCGGAACCATAAGTCTGCCATGCTTTCACAAGTCCATGAACGGTTCCCGGTACACCTGAAGCAAGATGTGAATAAAGTGACAAACCAGAGATCACATTACCGGACTCATCAAGATACATATCTTTTTCGGATCCACTTGGAGCTTTTTCACGAAAATCCAGTGTAAGCTTTTCACCATCCACAACCGCTGTCATGAATCCGCCTCCGCCAATATTCCCCGCTGCAGGATACACCACTGCCAAAGCAAAGCCGGTAGCAACTGCAGCATCAACCGCATTTCCACCCTTTTTCATCATATTAACACCTGCTTCCGAAGCCAATCGGTGAGCGGATACCACCATTCCATTTTTGGAAAAAGGGATTTCACCGTGAAGACATCCAAGAAAGAATGCCAAAACAAAAATCTTTGTTTTAACAATATTTAATTTCATAAAATGTATATTATCACCCCTGCAATGAATAGTTGTAAGAATGAGACTAAAAATCAAACCCAATTTTCAACAGACAAGAATGTCTGTTGTACAGTAAAGCCCGCAGTATAGACATTCCTGTCTGTACAAAGTTTATACGACTAACCATCACTGGTTTATTAGCTTTCTTGCACTCCTAAAAATTCAATTAATTTATTCATTCCCTCCAATATATTTCCACAAACACCTGATAGATCATCTATGGATAAATCTGCTGATTTTCCAATTGATTCACTGATTTTTAACGCATCAGTTCCATTAAAATATACATAGGCAAGTCTGCAGGATAATTCATTTTTATCCCTGTAAAATTCTTCACCGGGAAGCAAGGCGACTCCAGTCTTTTTCAAAAGTTTATTACAAAAATCATCAGAGGTCATTTTATTACGGGAAATTAACATATTTTGAAATTCATTAAATACAGGAAACAGATAAAAACCACCTTTAGGTGTAGTGACATTTACAGTATTCTCAGTTAGAATTTCAAAACATTTTGACCCAATCGTCTTCAATATTCGTCTTACATGAAATAAATAATCATTTATGATTGAACCTCCCAGAAATGCCGTTAATCCTGCATATTGAATTGGAGTACTTACCGATGTAAATGTTTCACTTGCCATTGCTGTCATCGGTTCTAATATATGGGATAATTCATCCGGGAAACTCATAGTTCCCAATCTCCATCCTCCGGCACCGCACCATTTTGAAAGACCTGAACTGACAATGGTTCCTTCCGGATAATAGTTTGCAATGGATGTATGCTCTCCATCATGATGAAGCAAACCATAAATTTCATCAGATAAAACAATAATTTTATTTTTCCGGAATATTTCGGCTAATGCTTTCAATTCCTCCTTTGGGTAAGTGCTTCCATCCGGATTACCGGGGTAATTCAATATGATGAGTCGATTTCGGGTTGAGTTATTTTTACTAACAAATTCATTTAAACGATCAGGTGTTAATCTCCATCCGTCTTCAAATTTCGTATGAATGAAATGAATTTGTTTCCCAATAAGCTTTGCCTGAGGAGCATAAGAAACCCAGCACGGTGTTGGAAGTATGACATCGCAGTCAAGTACTGATTGAAGTAAATACATCAATTCTTTTGAACCGGGACCGATCATAATATGTTCACTTTTGAAATCCAAATCATCCATTCTTTGATGAAAATTGGCTACAGCAGTCCGTAATTCAGGTAAGCCCTGAACTGGGAGATATTCCTTTTTATGTGCATGGTTTTTCAGGGAATCCACAACATTTTCAGGAACAGGGAAGGGTGATTGACCAAAACCCATACGGTAAATCTTTTTCCCTTCAATCTCAAGCATACTGCACCTTTCGTTCATGGCAAGAGTTGCTGAACGATTCAGATGATTAAAATTATTGTAGAAATTTTGTTTCATAAAAGACATATGAAATTAAGGGAAATTGGTTTTTGAAAAAACATCCACATATTTTATTCCGCTGCCGGTAATGAATAAAACAATTTGTTCATCCCTCTGAATTTGCCCGTTATCCAATAGAATCTCCAGAGCCGCAATCGTTGCACCTGCTTCAGGAGCAGAAAAAATCCCTTCTGTTTTTCCTAATTGTTTCACACCTTCAAGCAATGAATCATCGCTGACTGCAATTGCACACCCATTGCTTTCCCGGATAGATTGCAGAATCAGAAAATCTCCCACCGCTGAGGGTACACACAGACCCAAAGCAAGAGTTTCAGGGTTTTCAAAGGGGAGAGCTTTCTCCAATCCTTTATTAAATGCATGAACTATGGGTGCGCATCCTTCAGCTTGAACTGAGATCATTCTCGGTCGTTTTGAATCAATCCAACCCAATTCTTCCATTTCCTGGAATGCTTTCCACATTCCGATAATTCCCGTACCGCCACCTGTTGGATAAATGATCACATCCGGCAATTTCCAATTCATCTGTTCAGCCAATTCATATCCCATGGTCTTTTTCCCTTCAGCACGATAAGGTTCTTTCAAAGTAGATATATCAAACCAACCTTCCTGCTCTTTTTTTTGAGCAACGATTTTCCCACAATCATTGATGAACCCATCAATTTTTTCTACGATTGCTCCATATTGTTCACACTCAATTTGGAAAGCAACTGGAGTATCTTTAGGCATAAAAATATAGGATTTTAATCCTCCTTTTGCGGTATAAGCAGATGCGGCACCTCCAGCATTCCCGGCAGTGGGGATTGCAATTATTTTCACTCCCTTTTCTTTCGCCTGTGAAACAGCAGTGCTCATCCCCCGTGCTTTAAATGAACCGGTTGGATTGAGAGATTCGTCTTTGAGGAATAGATTTGAAAAACCGAGCAATTCTCCCAATCGCTTTGCTTTGACTAACGGTGTACATCCTTCTCCCAAAGTGATGATATTTTCTTCAAACTCCACAGGCATCATTTCCTGATATCGCCACATGGTATCCACACGTTTGGATAGATCTTCTTTTCGGACGATGGATTTGGCTTTTTCAATATCATATCGGGCAAAGAGGGGTAGATTGCAGGAAGTACACAGATTTAATAATTTTTCTTTTGGGAATATTTTTTTACAGTTTGTACACTCTATATGACTGAAAGCGGACTTGGTTCGTTTAGCCATTATTATCTATAAGTTTTTCAGGTGAAGACTCCAAAATTAAAGCACGGGCAAGGATTTTTGTTGAATCAATCAGTGGCTTACCATTAATTTTATTTTCTTTTAAAGCCAATGGGATTTCAGAACACCCCATGATAATTATTTCTGCACCTTTATTGTCCAAATAATCTATCCCGGTCATTAAGTTCGTGAGTGCCTTGGAAGAAACCGGATTTGACTGTGCTTTAATTCCATAATGTTTGCTGTAAATTGCAGGGTTGATATGATTTTCCTGAATTTCATCTGAAACTTGAATTCCCATCAACCCACTCTGCGATAATGAATCAGGATAAACATGTGAAATAAATGTTCCGGTCGTTGACAGTATTCCAACATTTATAATAGATGGATATTTATTTTTAATGAATTTGGACACTTCATTTATCATGTGAACCAATTTCACTTCCTTGGGGATACTTTCAATAATTTCATCGAAAATTTGTTTTGCATGGGCAGTATTGCAGGGCATTCCCATAACAGTTGCACCTTGATCGAATAGAGTACGAATTACGGTTGAAATAGGTTTTGCCGGATTGATTTTTGAATTGCCAGTAAGAAATTCGGTTCTGTCCGGGATTGAGTGCGGAATGGAATGCATCAAAATGGGTAAATGGTCTTGGTCGCCTTCTGCTTTGGTTTGGTTTAGTATTTTATTAAATAAATCCAATCCTGCATAAGGACCCATTCCACC
>CAZSIH010000034.1:0-18658 GCA_964606925.1 uncultured bacterium | reverse complement strand
TTTTTCCGTACTCCATGCCACCTGCTCAATTTGGGATGTGTCTTCCAAAATGGTTTTTACCACTGTGTCGAGACTTGCTAAAGATTCAGCAATTTTTCTTCCTTGAATTTTAGAAAGCCCTTTTGATCTACCCAGCAATAAAGCGAACATATTCAAAACGGTAACCTGTGCAGTAAATGCTTTTGTGGATGCCACACCAATTTCCGGTCCTGCATGGGTATAAATACCATAATCAGTTAACCGGGCAATACTGCTCCCAACCACATTGCAGATTCCCAAGGCCAATGCACCGTTTTCTTTTGCTTTTTTGATGGCTGCCAATGTATCTGCAGTTTCTCCCGATTGGCTGATGGCAAGCAAAACCGTTTTGCTGTCAATAATGGATTTACGGTAGCGGAATTCCGATGCATATTCTACATGGACGGGAATATTGGCGTATTCCTCAATTAAATATTTTCCGATGAGTCCGGCGTGCCATGAGGTTCCGCAAGCCGTGATATAAAACCGGGATGCATCCTGAATTCTGTCCATGCAGTCACGGATCCCGCCAAGGTGCGCAGTCCCTTCATCCACCAAAAGCCGTCCCCTCATTGTATCCATGATGGTGTGCTGTTGGTCATGAATTTCCTTCAGCATAAAATGGGGGAAATTTCCCTTTTCAATTTGCTCTACGGTCATGTCAAGTTGAGTTACCGCTTTGGAAACAACTTTATTTTCATGAATGTTCTTTATTTCATGACCTTTTGGTGAAATGGTAACCATTTCTCCTTCCTCCAGAAAGATCACATTCCGTGTGTGTTCAATGATGGGTGATGCATCGCTGGCAATAAAATATTCACCTTCTCCCACACCCAATACAAGGGGACTTCCGTATCGTGCAGCCACAATTGTATCGGGATCATCTTTGGAAATAACGACTATACCGTAAGCGCCGATCACTTCCTGAAGCGCTGCCCTGACTGCATCGGGGAAATTTAATCCATCCATTTTATATAACGAGGAAATCAGTTGAACTAACACTTCTGAATCGGTCTCGCTGACAAATTCAATTCCTTCATTCTCCAGCGCTGTTTTCAGGACATCATGGTTTTCAATGATGCCATTATGAATCATAGCAATAGATTCCGTGTGATCCAGATGAGGATGGGCGTTGATGTCATTAGGTTCACCGTGAGTTGCCCAGCGGGTGTGGGCAATACCGATACACCCTCTCAATGTCGAATCCATCAATGCGGTTTCAAGTTGCTTGACCTTTCCCGCCTTTTTAATGAAATCAATGGTTCCGTTGCCATTTACTGCAATTCCCGCTGAGTCGTATCCTCGATACTCCAGACGTTTCAGCCCGTTAATTAAAATCGGGATAGCATCTTTTTTACCATAATACCCTACAATTCCACACATATTTAACCTATATCTTTATTTTTAAGAAAACACAAGTCGGAATATAGGTAAATCTTCCTAATTCCTGATAAATGAATTATTTCTCCAATTATGTATAAAATTTGAATTAGTTCCATTAACAATTTCTGAAATTATTCCCATTCAATGGTTCCGGGAGGTTTTGAGGTTACATCATAAACTACACGATTCACACCTTTAACTTTATTCACAATTGCATTGGAAATTTTAGATAAAATATTTTTTTCAAAATGATACCAATCCGCAGTCATCCCGTCATGGCTGGTGACAGCCCGTAATCCGATTAAATTCTCGTAGGTGCGTTGATCACCCATGACTCCCACAGTTTGAACCGGAATCAGGACACAAAATGCCTGCCAGATCTCATCATAGATTCCTTCTTTATGTAAAATATTTAAATACACCGAATCAGCATCCTGTAAAATTTTTATTCGATGTTCAGTCACTTCTCCAATTATTCGTACAGCCAAACCGGGACCGGGAAATGGATGACGAAATACCAGATCATGGGGAATTCCAAATTCCAGCCCTACTTTTCGAACTTCATCTTTAAATAAATCCCGGAGTGGTTCAATAAGCTGAAAATCCATTTTTTCCGGAAGACCGCCAACGTTATGGTGGCTTTTAATCACAGCACCATGACTTCCGGCTTTGGCGAAACCGCTCTCCACAACATCAGGATATAGTGTACCCTGGGCTAAGAAATCAATCTGCCCCTGTTCCTTTGCAATTTTTTCAAAACTGCGGATGAACTGCTCTCCTATAATTTTTCGTTTCTCTTCAGGATCGGTCACTCCTTTCAATTTATCTAAAAACAAGTTTGATTCATCGTAACATTTGACCTCAAAGGGTAAAATCTTAGTTAAATTCCCGATACAATCAGAAGCTTCATTTTTTCTCATCAATCCATGGTCAATTAAAACACCTTTAGTTTTATTCCCAATTGCTTTGCCCAAAAGTGCTGCAACTACGGTGGAATCCACGCCACCACTTAAACCCAGTAAAACCTTTTTATTTTGGGTTTGATTACGGATGTTTTCTATTTGTTCATTTATAAAATTTCCGGTTGTCCAATTCGGTACACATTCAGAAATATTAAAAAGAAAATTGTTCAGTATTTGATTTCCGGCTTCTGTGTGAACAACTTCCGGATGGAACTGAGTGGCAATTCGAGTTTCTTTTTTATTTTGCAGGGATGCAATAATTCCATTGGACGAATGAGATGTAACCTTCCAATCCTCCGGAATACGGTCAACTTTATCCATGTGGCTCATCCACACTTTGGTCTTGGATGGAACCTGGTGAAAAAGACCATTTGATTGATCGATCTTTACATTGGCAAAACCGTATTCGCCCTGATGTGAAGACTCAACCTGTCCTCCATAATAATGAACCATGAGTTGAAGACCGTAACAAATTCCCATAATGGGGATCTCAAGTGTAAAAACCTTTTGATCATAATTTGGAGCAGAAGATTCATTTACACTGGATGGACCTCCGGAAAGAATCACTGCTTTTGGATTATGTTGTAAAATTTCCTGAATGGAGGAATCAGGCGGGAGTATTTCAGAAAATACATTGAATTCTCTCACTCTCCTGGCGATCAATTGAGTGTATTGAGAACCAAAATCCAAAATGACGACACCATTGGAATGAAGGTTAGTCATCAAATCCCCATGACTCCAAATCACTCATAAATGATTTATTCGTTAATTTATAGTGAATGGGAGTGACACTTATAAACCCGTCCTTCACTGCTTGATTATCTGTGTTTCCAGATGAATCCGGATCGGTCATTTTTCCCGTCATCCAATAATAAATGTTGCCCCGTGGGTCTTCCCTTTTTTCAAACCTGTCTTTAAAATAAGCATTCCCCTGAGTTGTAATTCGTGTCCCTTTTATCAATTTTCCGGGGATGTCCGGAACATTTACATTTAACAGTGTTCCCTTCGGCAAACCAAATTCAAGAACTTTTTTTATGGTCGTTTGAGTAATATCCATGGCAGGTTTGAAATCTTTTGGCTGATGAGAATCAACACTCACTGCTATGGATGGAATTCCGAGAATTGTCCCTTCTGTGGCGGCACTGACTGTTCCGGAATAAATCACATTTGTCCCCACATTTGCACCAAGATTAATTCCGGAAACGACCATATCCGGCGGAGATTTTAAAATAGACCGTACTGCAATTTTTACACAATCAGCAGGAGTTCCATTCACAGCATACCCGCTGAATCCACCACTTCGTTTTACATGTTTTGTCCTTAAAGGATTTGTAATTGTAATAGCGTGCCCCACGGCACTTTTTTCTGTATCGGGAGCCACCACCAGCACATTCCCAAAATCCTTCACCGCTTCCCATAACCTGTAAATTCCTTCAGTATAAATCCCATCATCATTGGTGACAAGGATTGTCTTTTCTGTCACGTTAATACATTAATCAAATTATAGAGTTCGTTTTTCAAGTCAACTCGGGGGACAATTCGATCCACAAATCCTTTTTCCTTCAGGAATTCCGCCCGCTGAAATCCTTTAGGTAGATCTTCACCAATGGTCTGTTTTATGACACGGGGTCCTGCAAATCCGATCAATGCGCCGGGTTCTGCTAAAATGATATCTCCCAGCATACCGAAACTTGCGGTGACACCACCGGTTGTGGGGTCGGTGAGTAATGAAATATACAATCCGCCTGATTTTGAGAACTGGGCTAATTGAGCTCCGGTTCGAGCCATTTGCATTAAAGATAAAGCACCTTCCTGCATCCTGGCTCCGCCCGAGGCGCAAATAATGATGAGAGGGACTTTATTTTCTTCTGCATAAACGGTAGCCCGTACTACCTTTTCCCCCACAACAATTCCCATACTGCCGCCTATGAATTTGAAATTCATTATTCCAAGGACAATTTTCCTGTCGCTCAGCATTCCGTCAAAACATCGAATTGCATCAAGGTGTCCTGTTTTTTCCATGGCAATTTTAAGCTGGTTTTTATATTTTTTCCCTGCTTTGAAATTTAAAGGATCATTTGTTTTGAGTTCTTTGAATAATTCAGTGTAATTCCCCTCTTCAAAAAGCAAATTCAAATATACATCCGGTGAGACCCGAAAATGATGATTGCAATGGTGACAGACCGAATGACGTTTATCCAATTCAATTTTGTACAAAATCTCACGGCATGACGAACATTTTTCCCATAATCCGCTGGGAATATCCTTTTTTTCACTTTCTTTTAGATTTTGTTCTTTTCTGCGAAACCAAGACATGTCAATAACTCATCCTTATTTTTTCCATATTTAAATTTTTCGGAATCCAGTTTCCCGTTTTCGCCATGACGATTGCATCTTCTCCATCGTAATAATATTTTCTACGAATGTCGATATGTTCAAACCCAAAGTGCAAATATAGATAGTAAGCAGGAAGGTTAGATTCTCTCACTTCCAGGAAAAAATAGGTTTTTTTGTTAAACTGAGAAAGGAATTCTGATAAAATCCTTTTCCCGTATCCACGGCATTGATGTGAAAGTTTGACTGCAATATTAATAATCTGTACCTCTATCTGAACAGAATAGGACATGATAAATCCAATGATGGATTTTCCGTCATCTAAAACCCAATGACTCGCCGTTCGATTTCCATCAAATTCATGAACCAATTGTTCTCTGGACCACGGACTGGAAAATACTGACTGTTCGATTTTCCAGATGGTATCAACGTCCTGAATGACTGCTTTACGAAACTGCATCTTTACGTTTTGTTATTTTAAATGGTGCAATATAATCCGGAACAAGATGAAAGGGGTCTTTCACAATGTATTCACTCCATCGTTCATGTGCAATGAGTCCAATCCATTTTGCAGACGGAATGACAGGAGAAAAGTATTTATTTTCATTTTCAGAAGTTATGTGTTCTCCACCACAAATAAAAACATCATTCTTTTCTTTTTCAATAGCTGGTTGTAAGGTATCCCAATCCCATAAAACAGGTTTTTTAACACTGGACGGAAACTTTTCCGAACGATGAAATACCTGAGTATAAAATAAATTTCTGTGCGAAAATAATGCAATTCTAAAGGAACTTGCATTGGATGAAATATTATTCGACATCCCTTTTAATGTTGGAACGGGAACAACAGGCAGATTATGACTGAACGCCAATCCCTTTGTGAAACTCAATCCAATGCGTAAACCGGTGAAAGATCCCGGCCCGATCGAAACTGCAATCCCGTCTAATTCCTCCCATTTAAATCCTGACTTTTTCTGTACATTTTTTACCATTCCCGGCAATTCTTCTGCTGATTTACGTGGACATTCTCTTTCAACTGAAGAAACACAATGACCATCCTTTATGTAAGACACTCCACATATAAATGTGGCTGTTTCAATTGCCAGGATTTTCAAAAGTTCAATCCGATCAATTTTACTATGCGATGATTCTCGGAATCATCACCCAATTTGAAATTGATCCAGGGATAATCTTCAGGAATGATCTCCTCGATCCTGTCTGCCCACTCGATGAGTGTGATCCCATCTTCGGGATATAAAAACCTTTCCGCGTCCATGGAAATGAATTCGGTATAATCATTCAGACGGTAACAATCCACATGAAACAAAGTACATGATACGGCTTCATATTCACTCACAATTTTGAACGTGGGAGATGTAACATGGGCTTCGATTCCCAGTCCCTTTGCGAAACCTTTTGCAAACGTGGTCTTCCCGGAACCTAATTCTCCTTTAAGCCCAATAACGGTTCCTACTGGAATTTTTAAGGCTAATTTCTTTCCAAAAGTTTCCATATCATCAGATGACAATATTTCATGTGTTTCTGTGTTATGATTGTTCATTTTCCGTCCAATATGGCAACCGGTATAAGCATTTCCTCCATGGAAATCCCGCCATGCTGAAAACTATCCTTAAAAGTTTTTTGATACTTTTTCATCTGATTTGGATACAGGAAAAAAGCAGAATCCCTTGCAAAGAGATAGGTAGATTGATGACCCATTTCCGGAAGTTTGTAATCTGACGGTTTGTGAACTTTCACACTGAATTTTTCATCACAATTTAAATTCCTACCCACTTTATAACGAACTCCCGTTGACGTATCTTTATCCGCTTTGACCACCACACCTTTATGAACACAAATACTTCCGTGGTCGCTGGTGAGGACAATCCTAAATCCATTTTCTCCAAGATATTTCAGAACATCCAAAAGCCACGAATTATTGAACCACGAAACAACCGCCCTGCAAAATGCAGATTCATCGCTAACCATTTCTTTCAATACCGGAGATTCGCTTTGCTTGTGGGCAAGTTGATCCACAAAATTGACGACAATAGCTAAAAGGTCAATATTAAGGTATTCACCGATTCGATGTTTAAATTTTATGCCATGCTCCGCTGACCATATCTTATGATAATGCAATCCGATATTGCTCAATTCATTCCTGTCAAGAAAATTTCTTAAATACGTTTCTTCATATTGATTCAATCCAACTCCGGATTTCATTGCAGTCAATTGTTCCGGATATTTTTTTATTAAATCATCGAAATATAACCCGCTGAAAAGCGCATTACGGCTGTACGGTGTAGCCGTCGGTAAAATGGATACATGAAATTGAATGTCAAGATGAAAAGTTGAAGATAGTGTGGGGAGCAATGCTATGAGTTGATCATGTCGGAGGCAATCCATTATGAGAAAACAGGTTTTCTTTCCATTCTCAAGTTCAGGTCGGACGAACCTGTCCACCACATCCACAGACATTGGAGGTCTGGTTTCAGACTTTACCCACACGGGATAAGATATTTGTACAAATCTGGAAAATTCATGATTACAACTTTGAATTTCCTCTTCGAGAATGGATTGAAGTCCCGGCTCATTATGGTCATCCAATTCCAATTGCCAATGAACCAACTGCTGATATAAATCCCACCATTCATCTATATCAAGGTCTGCTTTCCTGATATTTTTCAAATCCCGGTATTCCTTCAGGAAATCCCGAGTTGTCTTTTCATCCTGAATTTGCCCTGATTCAAGCACCTGTTTTATCGCTATGAAGACCTGACTTGGATTGACAGGTTTGATGAGAAACTGAGTCACTTTTTCTGAGATAGCTTCGTTCATTAAGGTTTCTTCCTCAGATCTTGTAACCATTATCACAGGCAATGCAGGGTCGATTTTTTTCAACTCCCGCAGAGTGTCAATCCCGTCCATCCCGGGCATGTATTGATCCAGAAGGGCTAAATCAATATCCCGATTTTTTGTCAATTTTATCCCGTCAGTTCCATTGGAAGCAGTTTCGATCTCGAAGCCTTTTTCTTCCAAGAATAAGATGTGAGGTTTCAGGTGTTCGATCTCATCGTCCACCCAGAGGATTTTACCGCGGGTTTTCATGATAAATAATGGGCTGGAAAATACGGTAGTGTGGAAATACTTAGGGAAGAGTAATTCTAAATATTTATAATCCTAAATTGAAGATTTTCGTACTATAGATTTAGTTTTCCACTCAACAAAATTCCTAATGGGACTTATCTTTTGGATTTTGACATTCAATGTACAGACAAACCCACCCGTATTTAACTACTATGGATAAAAATGTCTATATTATAATCCAATAACTTTACTTTGTACAACAGGCATTCTTGCCTGTTGATGTACAGACAGGAATGTCTGTACTACGGTGTCTCATTTCAACAGCACCATCTTCTTGGTCTGCACAAACTCTCCTGCCTGTATCTGGTAGAGATAAACACCAGCACTCACAGGTCTGCCCATTGAGTCTGTGGCATCCCACTGTACTGATTTAAATCCTGCCTTTTGGGTGGTGTTAACTAAGGTGGCAACTTCATTACCCAACATATCAAATATGGCAAGCCTGACATCGCTGTCTTTTGGTAAGTCATAGCTTAGAGTCGTAATAGGATTGAATGGATTTGGGAAGTTCTGATGCAGGGTGAATGTCTCAGGTATCACCGGTATCCGGTTCAAGACAAACTTCTGTTCAGATGGGACTGTGATCTCTCCGGTACCCTCAAGTACAAACTTATCACCAGTCTTAGAAGCAAGAACCCATTCCATCTTATCTCCTGCTTCTATCGTTATATCATACTCTATTGTCAGTGTTTCTGATTGATTTAAGACCTCTATCTCACCAGAATCCACTGCATACTTCATATCACCAGAAAAACGAACATCAAAATCCATCTGTGGAAACCTCGGTGGAAGACTGTAGCTCAAGATCTCCTTTACAGGGATCTCAATACCAAAGTATAGCTCTGTTGTGTATCTCTCACTTGAGAATGTAATTGAATTGGCCTCTTCAACCTTGCTTACAAATGACACCTGTTTAGCTGATACTCCTGAGCTAATTGTGATCTCTCCATCTTCAGTGGCACGAACCCAGTATCCCCGACCGGGTTCTATGAGCTCAGAGTTATAATAAACATCGCTGAAGCCGTAGAGGGTGCCCTCAGCAATGAGACCGGATGCATACAGGATGTCTGCATTTACCGGTGTTGACAAACCAGAAATGAGGTTCCACCCTTCATCAACGTTCAAAACGACATTGTCGATTGTATTCCCAGTAAAATTCACCACACTCTCCTGGGACATTCTCAAGAGGTAACCTTCGCCCACTTCCAGGGTTTGCACCGGAGAATAAAGATCAGTGAAAGAGAATAGGGTCCCTTCCATGGCATCAGGAAATAGTACCAGGTAGTCCGTCTCTTCACCATCCAGTGACAGGCCCACTATGTTCCATCCTTCACTGTAAACAATCTCCATACCCATATGCAGCATGTGCCGGATGAGAACCCGGTTGAAAGATGGCGGAAAACTGTATGTATCCACTTCTTGCATGTCCACAGAAAACAGTACGCCCCCAAAAGCATCGGTCAGGGTGAACGAACCTTCTCCCAGTTCTTCATGATCCCAGGCCAGGGTTACTTCCTGTGTCTCTACGTCGGGCTGGATATCCACTGCCCACTCAGTCATGCCATCTGCTTCGGGAGCAGGCCGCATATCAATGTAAAATCTGTCATTCACAATGGAATTATAGAGGGCTGCATCCCAGGCCGGTGGCGGCGGTGCCGGTGGTGCATACAGGTCAATCCAATAGTCATACCCATCCGTTACATCTGGAACCATACCGATCTTAAGTTCCACAGGCGTGGAACCGGTATCATCAGATACAATGAGTGTGATAAAAGGGGGCATGGTAAACGGTACGGTTGATTCCACTCTTTCAGGAGCTCCGTTCAACTGCCCATGGTTGTCCCCTGGAGTAGCATCAAAAACAATGTCCCCGCTCTCCTCGTCCAATCTCCAGTATCCTGACAGGCCGTCAGATTCCGGTTCTATCCGGTCGTACATGTCCGCCTGGATATCCTGGGCGTTCCGGGCGTGGTTCCATATCCGCACCTCATCCAGTATGCCAGTAAAATAAATTTCTTCGAAAGGTGAAGCTCCCACAGTCAGACTTGCCCCTGATGCTTCTTCCAGTGAACTCCCGCAGGTCTGACCCGTATAGGTGTTGCCATTCAGGTAAGCTGACACGGTTCCACTAGAATAGCTCAAAGCAATATGGTGCCACGCTTCTAGTTGCAGTTCACCCTCACCCAGAGTGAGCACATTGTCCCCACAGGGGTTTTGTATGGTGACCTTGAGATTTCCATCAGAGGTAATCCCCAGCTCAACATTCCTGGCGGCGGTACTTTCCGCAGGCTGTACCAGTGTTTCAGATCCTCCCGGGGGTGTCCAATAGAGTTGTGCAACGGCTCCGCCTCCGTTCTCATAATATTCCATGACACACTCATGCAATCCCTGAGTCAAAACCCTGCTGCCGTACTTGCTTGTGGGTCCCATATCAAGCCAGTGATCAATAACCAGCTCACCATCAATGTAAAGCCTCAGCCCATCATCTGTGTGGGTCCGGAAGTCAAACTCACCCTCGGACTCTGCAAAGATAGTTCCTGTCCATCTCACCTGATAATCATCGTTGGGAATGGACGGATCAGGGCTTCCACCTCCCCAGTTAAAATCAATAACATCATCAAAACGAGTAAGAACCAGGTCCCCAAAGGATGGAGAACCTCCACCTCCACCGGAGGAATAGTATTCTCCAAGAAAGGCAGATGGGTCAACATCCAAAACGGAGTTTGATAGAAGGACCTCATAGGGAGAACCAAAAACCGACGGTTCCGGGTAGACCCAGGCAGATAGAGTAAAAGTCTCAGACCCCACATCGAACACACCGTCAAGGTCATTTCCCATCATTGTAATGTGGTCATCCTCACCATCAAAGTCTATGGCATAGCCTGGACCATAAAAAACGTAGGTACAGCTTCCATCTTCAACAAGGTTCCCCGTACCGTAGTTATCTGCTTCAGGGTCGGTACAGCCTGAGCAGGTGGAGTTGTCTCCCTCACAGACTCCACAGTCATCAAGACCTCCGTTGTCAGCGTTGGGGTTGTCCGAGCCCACACCGATATATCCTTCACAGGCAGAAGGACCTGCATATCCCTCATAATCTTCATCAGTACAGATTGGAGTCCACTCTCCGCACTGTCCATTGCAGTCAACATAGATGTTGTCACCTCCGCACACCCCGCAGTTATCTAACGGGTCGGTGCAGGCTTCAATGACCACCTCGGCAACATAAGGATCACTGTCCAGACCGTAGCTGCTGGTGACCACAAGACTTACATAATATACACCCTCCAACTCATAACTATGAACGGGAGAGATTTCATCAGAAATATTTCCATCACCAAAATCCCAATCCCAGGCAATCAGTTCAGAGTTGATGATCACCGAAAGATCCGTGAAAAAAACTGTATAATTATCCACCTCAAAATCAAAAAGTGCCATGGGTGGTTCCAGTCCATCGGGGAGTATATTGATAACCGCTGCCTGGTCCTGGTTGAACCCGCCCATGGATCCCAGGGAAAAATAACCATTGCTGCTGCCGCCCCATCCCCAGTTACAGTGGAACAGGTCACCATCATATCCGTCCACGTTCCAGGCATGACCGGCACCTCCGCCATCCTGGTAAGCCCTGTAAATCATGGGCCAACCATTTTCAAGCTGTTCTACAAGTAGGTCCGCCCACTCTGAATCGCTGAAATTGTTTCTTGAAGCACAGCCAATATCTTGGTTATAGTTAAAATTGTCCCGCAAAGCTGATTTTGCGTTCAACCCAGTGTAGCACACAAAAGCTCCCGATGCGTTCTGCCCGTAGTCCATGTGAACGGCAACCCCAGCATGGAAAAGCAATAATTGGGACGCTTCCGTTGCAGAGTTGTCCTGCATATTAACGAAATCGTAAACCGTGTTTCCAAAATCGGCATAAATATTTCCATAATCAGGATCATAGTAAGCAGTATATCCGCTTCCCTCAACAGGATGACTCCAATAGTACATGACCTGTCCCATAGCAACAGCAACACAGCCCACCAACGCATTGCCGGGACACATATCATTCCATGATCCTCCCTGATTCCAGTTGGCAGTTATAAGGGGATCTACACTGCGGGGATCCCTATCCGGAGAAATAGAGTCACTCAGGTAACTATCCCACATTGCAGTAGTGGGCTCAGAGGCAGGAATATTTTCCGTTGTGATATATTTAATGTATGCCCGGACATTATCCAGAAAACCTTCCAGCTGGAGGGGAAGGTTTGAGGGAGTAAGATCATTGATGAAACTGTACCCGAGAATGGGTGTGATCCTGTCATCTGCAGAAATAATGGCAAACCCTGATGGTTCGAACTCCATAGTGTAGAAGAACACTGTACCATCGTCCTCATCTATTAATATGTTTTTTAAGGACTCAATTTGACCGTTATTATCCCGTTTGATGACCAGATTTAGTGCTGTCTTTTCTGCATCGCTGAGGCTAACGGGCCCAGAAAATAAAAATCCAAAGAATAAACAAAATAAAAAAATGTAATTATCTTTCATAGAATCAATTTAATGTTATTCATCCGTTGATTTTGAATCTAAAAACAATTCATTTGAGATCAGTTCATCAAACATTTCCACAGGGACAGCGGGAGATGTAGTAAAATTAATACCGGAATACTTACTCATTGCAATGGACACCTGCATTGCCATTTGCATGTTGGGAAAGTGAGCAATGAACACAAGGTCATACTCACCCAAAAGGGCAAATATTTTTTCTACCTTTCCGCCGAAATTTTCAACGATCTGGATGATCCTCTCCGTGCGTTTTTTTGACATATTACTGAAACCCGATGAGGAATATTTACCGAACATAAAGTAGGTTGCCATGGTCGTTTTCTCCAATTATTTTAATAAAATCACTTTCTTTATCTGCTAAAAAAAATGTGAATCCAGACAATAATTTATCCATAAAGTTTATATAATTTCTGTCAGATAAAACACTCTGATGCTGAGAATGTCAAGGAAAGGTATTCTACTTCAACAGCACCATCTTCTTGGTCTGTACAAACTCCCCTGCCTGTATCTGGTATAGGTATACTCCTGCACTAACAGGTCTTCCCATGGAGTCTGTGGCATCCCACTGGACTGACTTAAATCCTGCCTGTTGGCTGGTGCTAACCAGGGTGGCGACCTCATTGCCCAACATATCAAATATGGCAAGCCTGACATCGCTGTCTTTTGGTAAGTCATAGCTTAGAGTCGTAATAGGATTGAATGGATTTGGATAGTTCTGGTGCAAGGTAAACAATTTAGGAAAAGAATTTTCATCATCAACGGAAAGAACTAATGTTTTTGTCAGAAATAATTGTTCAGTACTTGAGATAGTATAGTCTCCGGAAAAAGGATCCAAATCAATATCTCCTCCCTGAGACATGGTCAATCTCCAAACCATTCCTGAGTCAGGATTAATATTGATCATGTAAGCGATGTGAAGGCTGTCGGTATTTGGCATTATTTCGATAATGCAATCGTCTGATTCACATACATTCATATCATCAGAAAATCTCACATCAAAAGCACCAGAAGGAGGCTGAGGAGGTAATGAAAATTGTATCTCTTCTCCTTCTGGTATTCCAATACCAAAATATAAACCGGTACCATTTATGGTCAGCCTGTTTGCTTCATCCAGTAGAGAATCTCTTGAGGAATGGTCAGGTATATCCGTATTAACTGTTCCCCATTGGATCGTTACCGTCCCTTCTTCATATGCCCTCAGCCAATAGCCTTTTCCCGGAGCCAGTGTTTCCGTAATGAAATAACTTTCGGAAAAACCGAAAAGGGTATTCGGGACTATGGTACTTTCCGGGTCAATAATAGAGTAAACGGAAATTTCCTCATGTAAACCGGACACCAGATTCCAGTCTTCATTCAAGAAAATAGTGAGTTCATTCAGTGGATTTCCTGTAATAGTTGTTGTGCCGGAGGAATCAAACCTGAGCCAATAGCCGTTCCCATTTATCAGAGTAGAATCAATCATGTAAGTATCATCAAAAGAGAAAAGCGTATTCTCTATGGCATCTGGGAATACGGAAAGATAATTACTATCCTCCGCCTCAAGAGGTAAGCCAATCAGATTCCAATCAGGTTGATGGTCGATCTCCAGTGTAAGCAATGTAATAAAATTGGGCGCTCCTGGTGTACCTAAATCTCCATCGCCGTAGGGTTCAATGGCTTCAACCCAGTTTGAACCAACATTGTTGTCCATGTTTGGATCTAAAAGTGCCATTGAAGCTCCTTCGGGGTCAGGGAATGTCTCACCATTGTCCCATGCTACGAAATCGGAAAAAACACCATCAGACGAAATGAGAATCAATTCGTCACTTCCGTTTGCCAAGTTAATTCCGTTATAGTCATAGTCAACAAATACTCCGCCATTTGTGGTAAAGTCGCCATTGCGTCCCAGCACCACATATCCAAACGGTGGGATAACTAAATCAGAGCTAATAACATGACTGTCATTATCCAGGTCGCTGATCGTCCAGCCTGATAAGTTCAGAGAATCTTCACCTGGGTTGTACAACTCAAACCATTCTCCATTTGCATCTGTAACCATTGACGGGTTTTGCATGATCTCGGTTATGATAACTAAATCTAATGTATCAAGGTATGTCTCTCCTATTTCCGACATGATGCAATCATTATAGTACATAATTTCCGGAGTGAAGTTGTGGTTGGTAAATTGATCTGTGCAGATGTGAGTATGATACCTGTCCGTAAAATGAACGGTTGCCGATTCATCCATCAAATCATGAACATGACCATTTTGGGCATCTAAGTCTGCAATGTCCGGGGTAGTTCCGTCTAATTCGGTGCATCCAAGTATCACCGTTCCGTCACACATGATTCCATACACTTCAATTTCTCCGGAACCCGGAGTCGGTGTCTGAATGATTCCCTTGTAATCCATTACCTCCAAAGGACCTTTTGATGTAGTGTGATAATGATACATTCCTGACATTTGAGGGTGAGCATTATAATAATCAAAGGAATATTGTTCATCTTCAATATCGTCCCCCGGAGCTGCAAGAGGATTGAACAATGCAACCCCATCCAATGCTACTCCCCGTGCCCCCATTCCATACTCGTTTTCGTTGGAACCAACTATTCCATCAACATTACTCTCATTGATCTCAATTCCTCTGGGTACAGGATCTACCGGGATGGAAACAACAATATTTTGAGATTGAATATTGTTTGGGTTCTGATAATATCCCGCTCCCTGGCTTTCATAATCAATGTGATTGGGATCGCCAACAGGATAATACCAGGATTCATGCGGAGGCAGATTATCCGTTTGGATAACAATATAAAAATTCCTATTTAATGTAACATCTACACACTGGAAATATTTTTGATAAAATGAAGATACATTCGAATTAATTGATGTTGGACAATTGTCATAAGTGAGGGGAGGCTGAGCAATTAATATTGCCAATAAAAATTGGAAAAGTAAAAAATAAAATTTTCCATCTTTCATTTTCTTTATGATGTGAGCGAATAAATTCAAATTCAGTAAACTAATTTTACACCCAATTTTTCAAAATTTCAATAATGATAGTGGTTCATTAACAAATAAAATCCCCATACTCCGCATCAGAATTTACAAAACGGGATAGTACAAGGAAGGATACAAACAGTAGTACAAATCTTCAACATTTGCACTTTTTTTCACTTTTTTTGAATTTTTTGGAAAAATGAAGGAAAAAATGGTGACTTTTCAATTTTGAAAAGGTTTTGTACAACATACATTCTTGACTTTGGATATACTGACAAGTCGTCCTACTTCGCCGGTAGTCGGATTCGGTGGATAAAATTGCCTGTACTACCTGCTTTTTATTATTTAGCCGTTAATGTCCATGAACCATCCCAATCATCTCCGGGAGGGTTTTCCAAATAAAACTCACAGCGGGGAATGTAAATCCGGCTGGGATTTGTTTTCCGTCCGGTAAACATATCTTCAAGTTCATCGGAAGTTTTAAACGCTTCAATGGCTTTTTTCCATTCTTGTTTTTTATAAAGTCCCAAAGCTTCATGAAATGCATTTAGAATTTTATCGTAACCATCCGGCGTGTTTCCTGCTTCTGCGATTAATTCATACACTTGAGCAGGTTCTGTCTTTCCCATGACAACAACATAATCCAGATCACGCCAGATAAATTTATCTTTGCATACTTTATATGTTGCCTCTGAAACCTGTATATAAATTCCGTACTGCTTCGCAGAAGATTCCAGCCTGGCTGCAAGGTTTACCGTATCTCCCATCATGGTGTAATTCATCCTCATTGCAGATCCCATATTTCCAGTTACCATTTGTCCGGAAGTTATACCGATCCTGTTCTGCATATGATGAACAATTTCAGGCCAGCGGTCGCCCTCACTCTGCCATTTATTTCTGAGTTGATCAAGACTTTCCTGCATCTTGACTGCAGTTAAACATGCTCTATATTCATGGTCATCAACAGCAACAGGTGCACCATAAAACGCCACGATTGCATCACCAATATATTTATCCAGCGTTCCTTTTTCTTCCAGAAGGATATTTGTCATATCAGTTAAATATTCCACCAGAAGTTCAACTAATTCAGTTGCAGTCAATATTTCTGAAAAAGCTGAAAAGCTCTGAATATCCGTAAAAAATGCAGTATGATATCCTTCGTTACCTCCCAGTTTTGGTTCCTGTTTATCTTCATACATCTGGTCAATAAGGTCAGGTGAAATATAGGTTCCGAATGTACTTTTCAAGAATCGTTTATCTTTCTGCTCATTGATGAATTGATAAATAATATTAGTAGAATAAGTGACCCCAATTCCGACTAAAGGAGCCACAATTGGCAGCATTAAAGACTCTCCTAACCACGGCAGGGATGTGGTCTCCCATAACCATTTCATATTACCGGAAAAATATCCGCAGGATATGATAAAATAAATAAATCCTTCAAATATCATGAGTAATCCACCTATTACTGGTTTCACATAAGTGATGAGCAGGAAAGCAATAAATGATAATAATGCGATCATGGATAAATGATTAAAAAATATGGATAATGGTTCAGGGTCACTGGAGATTCCTGTAATTTTTCCTCCAAATGCCTTTATATAATTTTTGTGAAGCAGGGTTTGCATTGCATTTGCATGAGTTTCCATCCCCGGGGTTAATTGCTGTAATCCACCATAATTATAGAAAGGGGTAGATTTTGTATCATGCAGGACTTCAATATTGACACCTAAAATCACAATTTTATTATAAAAGGGATTGTTTGTATCAATTTCCTGTTCCTGTCCAATACCAAACAGGTCAAAATACATTTGGTGATCTTCTTCCGGCATATCCATTACCCAGGAATACTCATCAGGAATTTCGCTTCCCCGGGGAATGTTACTGCTCATCCAATTATTATCTTCAAAATAAATTGCATTCCCAGAATCATCCAGTACAGAATTACCTAATGAATCTTTAAGAACATTCCCAATGTAATAATCATCCGTATCTAAAATCTGAGATAGAGAATATCGGTTATATGTTGCCCAGGGAAACAATGAATTGGGGTCTTTAAAATAAGAAGGAGGTCCATAATAATTCACCAGAAAGGAAGTTGAATTTCCATAAGGATCAATTCTCAATGTGTCATATTGCCAATACATATCCCCATTTTCGAATTTGATTTCGGGAATTACATCATCACCAATATCTAAATATCCTTTTACAGCTTCCATTGCCAAACTCAAATACGCCTTGGATAAATCATTATTGATGTACCACATCATGTTGTATTGCCTTGAAAACCCGTCTTCATCCATCATATCGTTTACAACACCATTTTCAGTAAATCGATTAATATACTCAACCGGTTCAGCAATATATTGAGGTGGAACACGTGTGGTTTCTGTAACAAGTTTACTCGCCATGATTACCTTTGTGCCGTTTTCTTTCAAAACTTTTTTACAGGTTTCACCCAGAACTATATCACCATGTGTTGGTAAATATTTTTGTCTGTCTTTAGGGTCCATTCCCTCAGAAAAATCCCGAAGGAATTCGGATTTATCTTCAGGTGAATCAAATTGTATGTCAAATACGATTACTTTGGCACCGGCCTTTGACAGGTTCTCTACTGCTTGGGACCAAACCGTCCCTCGTGGATAAGGCCATCCTTCCTGGATTAATCTCCAAGCTTCATCATCTACTTCAACTAGGACGATATCTGTCCCTTTTTCAATCCATGTAGAATCTGCAGCCCTCAAACCTGTTAAAGGTCCCCGCACTTTATGAAAACGGTAATCATACATTTTCAATTCTATCCCATCAAATACACCAATATAATTCATTAATCCTATAACAAGAATTGAAATAAGAGTAAGTCCGACACCAATTCCTTTGGATTTAAAAAATTTAATGATTTGATCAGTCATAATATTTCCTGAAGATTTTTTTATTCAAAATGTCTCTAATTATCGCTTTGGATTAAGTTGAAATTAGGGTTTTTCACTTAATAAATGTATAAAAACAAAAAGCCCTGAAAAATCAGGGCTTTCTAAATGTTCCCGGCGATGACCTACTCTCCCACGCTGGTCTCCCGCACAGTACCATCGGCGCAACAGAGCTTAACTTCCGTGTTCGGGATGGGAACGGGTGTTTCCTCTGTGCTATAATCACCGGAATAAATTTTTGGGAAATGAAAAGGAATCATTGGCAAAACCGAATAATTGATAAAGCCGTTCGGCTTATTAGTACCACTCGGCTGAATGCATTACTGCACTTACACCTGTGGCCTATCAACGTCGTAGTC
>CAZSIH010000033.1:0-19164 GCA_964606925.1 uncultured bacterium | reverse complement strand
AAAAAGTGGGGATGGGGTAAATTGAGGAGAGTTTTGTTTGTGGGATAATGGGTAGATTTTGCTAATTAACGGAAAGAAGATAACATGAAAAAGTATTTAATAATGTTGTTACCACTACTATTTTTTATTAGTTGTGAGGAGGATAATGATTCAAGTAACAATGATTCAACAACTGTAGATATTACAGATAAAGAGCTTACGAACAGAAGCGAAAACTGTGAAGATTATGTAGGGACATACACGTCATCGGTACAGGATGTAAAAAATTCAACTAACTTTGAAGGAGAGTTGGTCATATCTGTAAGTAATGGAAAATGCGTCTTTAATTCAAACTCAATACCAAACCACGACTTCCAAGATGGTTCTGCTAGCTTTGCAACTGACCCCACAGAGGTAAATGAAACGTTAAAAACAACAACGTCACCAACAAATGCATCATCATCAACAGCGCTATCATTGAGTTTAGATAATGCTGTGATGTTAAATGGGGTTAAATTAGATTTACTAGCAGCTGCATGCTATGGCATTGGTCCAGACCCAGTAGGTGAAGAAAAAATAGGTTGTGGAGATGAGTATATTGGTAATGCATGGCGCTATGATCCAATGTCTTCTTTAAATCAATTTGGAACGGATACTCATAATGCACATACCCAACCAGATGGAGCATATCATTATCATGGAAATCCAAATGCATTATTTGATATGACGAATCCTACTGAGGAGTCACCTGTTATAGGTTTTGCGGCTGATGGTTACCCAATATATGGGTCATATATATCCGATAATGGGACTATACGTAAGGTAGAATCGAGTTTTACATTAAAAACTGGCTCTAGAGTAGCTTTAGGAACAGAAGCTAACGGAGATTTTCCAGGTGGAGATTACGATGGACAGTATAGAGAAGATTATGAATATGTTCAAGGACATGGCGATTTAGATGAATGTAATGGCATGACTCACAATGGAGCTTATGGATATTATATTACAGATTCTTTTCCATGGGTATTAACTTGTTTCAAAGGAACAACAGATACATCGTTTAATAAGGGCCCGCAGTAGCCGGGTTTTTGTTTCCCACCTCTTTGTAAAAAAGTGGGGTAAATCAAAGGTTTTGCAAATTAATAATACATCAATACCGATAATGTTCCGGTTTGTAAGGTCCCTCTTTAGAAACGCCAATATAATCCGCTTGTTCGTCCGTCAATTCTGTAAGTTCAGCGCCTAAATGGTCTAAGTGCAGACGAGCCACTTCCTCATCCAGTTTTTTCGGTAACACATAAACACCGATCTCCGGTGCGTCTTTCGCCAAGGCAATCTGCGCCAATACCTGGTTTGTAAAGGAATTGGACATAACAAAACTTGGGTGCCCTGTGGCACAACCCAGATTTACCAATCGCCCTTCTGCTAATAGAAATATTTGATGCCCGTCCGGAAAAGTGTATCTATCCACCTGGGGTTTTATTTCTTCTCTGCCAACATCCGGGTCGTCATTAATGGGGGTTACCTGAATCTCATTGTCAAAATGCCCGATATTGCAGACAATGGCTTGGTCTTTCATTCCGTACATGTGTTCCCTGGTGATGACGTCTTTGTTTCCCGTAGTGGTAACAAAAACATGTCCTTCCGGTAGAGCTTTTTCTACGGTGGTTACTTCAAATCCTTCCATAGCCGCCTGCAAGGCGCATATCGGGTCAATTTCTGTTATGATCACTCTGGCTCCATAACCCCGCATAGATTGGGCACATCCTCGTCCCACATCGCCGTATCCGCAAACCACAACGGTTTTTCCTGCAACCATCACGTCCAACGCTCTTTTCAATCCGTCAACCAAAGATTCACGGCAACCGTAAATATTATCAAATTTTGATTTGGTAACGGAATCATTCACATTGTAAGCTGGAAACAGGAGTTCCCCCATTTTTTCCATTTGAACCAAACGGTGAACTCCAGTTGTGGTTTCTTCAGATACACCAATGATATTCTTGGCAACTTCATGCCAATGAAGAGGGTTTTTGTCCAAAACTTCACGAAGTAATTGTTCTATAACCCGTTCCTCTTCAACTGGCGTTGTTATTTCTGGGACAGTTCCATTTTTGGCAAAATATTCTTCCAGTACGTAACCTTTGTGGATCAAAAGTGTTGCATCTCCCCCGTCATCAACAATGAGATCGGGACCGGAACCATCAGGAAATGTCAGTGCCTGAAGCGTACACCACCAGTATTCCTCCAACGATTCTCCCTTCCAGGCAAATACAGGAACTCCGGTTTCCGCAATGGCGGCGGCGGCATGATCCTGAGTGGAAAAAATATTACAGCTTGCCCAGCGAAGGTCGGCTCCTAATTCAGCCAATGATTCAATTAAAACTGCTGTTTCCACCGTCATGTGTAAAGACCCAGTAATTTTTTTCCCGGACAATGGTTTTTCCAATCCGTACTTTTTACGGGTAGCCATGAGTCCCGGCATTTCTTTTTCAGCGATACCAATGGCTTTTCTTCCGGCACCGGCAAGACTAATGTCCTTTATTTTATTGGGTAATGTTTCTGTTATTTTTTCTATTGCTATTTCAGACATAAGTTCCTCTCAAATTTTAGACTGAAGGGTTTCAACCATATCGGTTTTTTCCCAAGTGAATTCATCCAGTTCCCTGCCAAAATGCCCGTAAGCGGCTGTTTGTCTGTATCGTGGTTTTTTCAAGTCAAGATGCTGAATTATTTCTCCCGGACGTAACGGAAAAATATCCTGAGAAATTTGTGTCAACGCCGTATCGTCAATTTTACCGGTTCCAAGGGATTTCACATAAAATGAAGTGGGTTCTGCTACACCAATTCCGTAAGATAACTGAACTTCACATCGATCCGCTAATTCCGAAGCGACAATATTTTTTGCGATATATCGAGCCATGTATGTTGCACTTCTGTCAACTTTTGAAGGGTCTTTCCCCGAAAACGCACCACCGCCGTGAGGAGCATATCCTCCGTATGTATCCACAATGATCTTCCGACCGGTCAATCCGGTGTCCGCTGCAGGACCTCCAAATACAAAACGCCCGGTTCCGTTCACAATAAATTCACCATTATGCGGAACATCATAGGAATCCAAAACAGGAATGATTATGTGTTTTATCACTTCCTCTCTTACAAATTCCAATTCCTTTTCTTCCGTTCCGTATTTTCCCAGAAGATCATCATGCTGCGTGGCAACAACTACTTTATTGACGGAAACCGGAGTTCCATTATTGTATTCAACGGAAACCTGTGATTTTCCGTCAGGTCTCAGCCAGGGGAGAATTCCGTCTTTTCTGCATTTAGCTAATCGTTCGGTCAGTCGATGGGCAATGTGGATAGGTAATGGCATGTGTTCGGGAGTTTCATTACAAGCAAAACCAAACATAAGTCCTTGGTCTCCTGCACCTTGTTCATGAATATTATCTGCATCCACTCCCTGAGAAATCTCCGGACTTTGTTCATGCAATTTTGAAATAACGCTGACGTCATTTTCATCCACACCGCTGTTTTCTTTTGTATAGCCAATTTCCCTGATGGTGTCCTTCACCACTTTTTCAACTTCGGTGAATCCGGAAGAGGTAACTTCTCCTGAAACCACAACCATTCCTTTTGTAGCCAAAGTTTCACATGCTACACGGGAATGATTGTCTTTTTCCAATAGATCATCGAGGATCGCATCAGAAATAGCATCACACACTTTATCCGGATGACCTTCCGTAACTGATTCAGACGTAAATAAATAATTAGACAAATTAATCTCCTTATAAAAAATAAATTAAAGTTTTCAATATAATATCTTCAAAAGACATCGTGAAGTTTACCATGATTCCTGCAATTATTTAACACTAATAAATATCAGATTTAATACAAAACTCCCGATAGATCCGTGCCAATTCCTGAAGCATTTCCACCGATGCCTGAAAATTGTAAGACATGATATGCTCCACATTCAATCCGATTGGGACTGTCAATTTTTGATCACTAATATAATTCAATGTATCATTCAATATTTCGATCGCTACATCCAAAGATCTGTCTGTCATGGAACCGGGTCTGCCATTCAAATATCTTTCTGTATTTTCGGGAATTTCAACTCCCAGCCACTTCAAAAACTCAATATTTTTCTGTGATGATACAGGAGCAAAACTCAACAGAATTCTACGTGGAAAAGTGTTTAGTTCTTTACAATGTTCCTGATATTGAGATATCATTTGAATAATTTTAGAAGATTCATATAAAACCTGCGTCGTGAAGAATTCAGATCCGTTTTCACTCTTTTTGATTATTCGTCTCGGTTCATCACTCCGGCTTGGAATTGTAATTCCACCGCAAAAAATATCACCTCCGTTAGAATTATATCCTGTGGAGATTTGATTTAATGCTTCATTCACTGTTGGTCCGGGATAATCAATTTCACCTGATTCTCCTCCCACAATTATCACATTTTCAATTTCATATTTTTTATTGGTTTCCTCAAACCATGCCAATTGTTCCTCCAAAGGTTTATGGACCACAACCCGGTTAATTATCGCTTCGATTCCCACAATATCCTGTAAAAGTTGTCCAAATTCCCGGGGTTCGGCTCGAAGCTGATTTTTAATGGGACGGTCTCCCCTGCCTTCTTCATCCCTCACTTCCGGGATATTGATTGCATCAATGTGAGTTTGTGAAAGCAAAGAACTTATTGTCTCCGCATAAGAATTTAATGTACCGTCTTTTTCTCGAGGAGGTAGAATTTCATAACTTACAACCGGTCGCCGTGGTTTTTTTACTTTATCTCGAATTCTCATTTATAATGTCCTTTAATAATTATTTTACTTTCATTCCAAAATGGGTTAGTCGTATTTAAAAACCCCTTTGTGTTTCCCCTTATTACAGGGGAAAAATTATGTTTTAAATGGAGTCTCTGTTGAAGCGATAGCGAAGGCAGAAAAGAGGGGTCATTTGAACTCAGAAAACTAGTAGTTACCATACGATTAACCATCACTGTAGCAATAGTCCTTTTAGAAACAGATTCATTCTTTATTTCCTAATGTACTGAAATAACACGATTCTGGATGTGAAAAATACCATCCGCAAACTGATGCTGCCGGGTACATTGCACGGGATTCAGTTAATCGAATTCCGGTATTTTCTTCCACATCCAAAATGCTCCATATCTTATCTTTTTCCCTATGATCGGGACAAGACGGGTACCCGGGAGCGGGACGAATACCCAAATATTTTTCATTGATTAGATCTTCATTTTTAAATGATTCATTTTCAGAATATCCCCAAAATTCTTTCCGAACCCGTTCATGTAGATGTTCTGTAAATGCTTCGGCTAATCGATCAGCTAAAACCTTAACTAAAATGGAATTATACACATCGTTTTGACTTTCATAATTTTCTACCAGATTCTCCAAACCGATTCCTGCAGTTACTGCGAAGAGTCCAATCCAATCCTTTTCAGGAGCGATAAAATCTGCTAAACTGTAATTTGGTTTTTTCCATCCCTTATCCACTAACTGACGTGGAAAATGAAAATCAACATCTTCAACATGTACTATTTCATCATTTGCAGTTGCGGGGAATAAGCCTAATACACCCTTAGCTTGGAGAGATTTATCTGCGATAATTGTTGATAATAATTCTTCACCGTCATTAAATAATTTTTCTGCTTCATTTCCGTATTTAGGATGATTCAAAATGGCGGGATATTTCCCTTTTAATTCAAATGCATGAAACAAGGGGGACCAATCAATGTAATCCCTAATTTTGTGTAGAGAATAATCTTCAAATACTTTTAACCCAAACCTGTTTGGCTGAGGGGGATTGTATGAATTCCAAACTGTTTTAAATTTTCGATTTCTTGCCTGTTCCAATGAAAGCTGTTTTTGTTTTCTTGAAGTTTCTGAATGAACTTTTCTGATAGATTTGTACTCATTTTCTATGGTGTCAATTAGTCCGATACGTTCATTTTCCTTCATAAGCTGAGAGACAACTCCAACACTTTTCGATGCATCTATTACATGAATAGACGGTCCGGAATACATTTCATCTATTTTAATTGCAGTATGTTTTTTACTGGTCGTTGCACCTCCGATTAATAGCGGAATTTCCATTTTCAATCTATTCATTTCTGATGCGACATACACCATTTCATCCAAACTGGGAGTGATAAGACCGGATAATCCGATGATATCCACATGATTTTCTTTGGCGGTGGATAGAATTTTATCTGATGAAACCATGACACCCAAATCAACGATTTCATAATTATTGCATCCTAAAACGACTCCCACGATGTTTTTACCTATATCATGAACATCACCTTTTACAGTAGCAAGAAGTATCTTCCCATTTGATAATTCACTGAGCCCTGAATCCTTTTTTTCTTTTTCAATAAACGGGATAAGGAAAGCAACGGCTTTTTTCATTACCCGGGCAGATTTTATCACTTGCGGTAAAAACATTTTTCCCGAACCAAATAACTCCCCTACCCTATTCATTCCGTCCATTAATGGCCCTTCAATAACTTCAATCGGACGGTTCTTTGATTGTCTTGCTTCTTCAACATCTGTTTCTATAAAATCAACAATTCCTTCCACAAGTGCGTAAGACAATCGTTCTTCAACAAGTGCCTTTCGCCATGTTAAATCTTTAGTATCCTTTTTAATTTTTCCTTTTACGGATTGAGCCATTTCCACTAATTTTTCTGTAGAGTCCTTGGTGCGATTGAATAATACATTTTCAATTGCATCTCTCAATTGAGGATTGATATCGTCATAAACCGCTAACTGTCCTGCATTTACGATTCCCATGTCCATTCCTGCCTGGACTGCATGGAACAGAAAACAGGAATGCATGGCTTCTCTCAAAGCATTATTTCCCCGGAAAGAAAATGATAAATTGCTTACTCCTCCGCTTATATGAACTCCCGGTAATTTCTTTTTTATTGTTCGTGTTGCTTCAATAAATGCTGTTCCATATTTGTTATGTTCTTCAATCCCCGTTGCTATGGCGAAAATATTTGGGTCAAAAATGATATCTTCGGGACGAAACCCCACTTGATTAATCAAAATATCATAAGCTCTTGAACATATCTCAACTTTTCTTTCATAGGTGTCCGCTTGTCCCGATTCGTCAAATGCCATGACGATCACAGCAGCGCCATATTTCAGGATTTGTTCTGCCTGAAAAATGAACTCATTTTCACCTTCCTTTAATGAAATAGAATTGACAATTCCTTTACCCTGAATGTTTTTGAGTCCCGTTTCAATGACGGACCATTTTGAAGAATCAATCATAACTGGGATTTTTGCAATGTCCGGTTCTGTTGCGATCAGTCTTAAAAATATTTCCATTGCCGATTCTGAATCCAACAATCCTTCATCCATATTCACATCAATAATTTGAGCTCCGTTTTCAATTTGATGACGGGCAACGGACAATGCTTCCTCATAATTTTCATCCAGAATTAAGCGATTAAATTTTACTGATCCGGTTACATTCGTTCTTTCTCCAATATTTACAAAATTACTTTCCGGTCTGATAGTAACAGGTTCCAAACCGCTGAGTTTTGTGAATGATTCGACTTCAGGAATTTTTCTGGGCTGAATATTTTCGACAGCTTTTGAAATGGCACGAATGTGTTCAGGTGTCGTACCGCAACAACCTCCCACCAGATTTAATAAACCGTCTTCAGAAAATTCTTGTAATAGATCTGCCATTTGTTCCGGAGTATCATCATATTCTCCCATTTCATTCGGCAGTCCAGCATTGGGATAGGTAAACACAGGAATATCAGCAATTAAGGATAATTCAGACAACCATGGACGAATTTCCTTCGCCCCTAAAGCGCAATTCAGACCAATGGCCAATGGATTTGCATGTCGTACTGAATTCCAAAATGCTTCCACGGTTTGTCCGGATAAAGTTCTCCCGCTTGCATCAGTAATTGTTCCTGATATAAAGATTGGAATATCACTTTTGTTTTTTTCCAATAATTTTAAAAGTGCAAAAAGAGCCGCTTTACAGTTCAGTGTGTCAAAAACGGTCTCAACTAAAAACAGATCTACACCACCATCAATGAGTCCATTTGCCTGATCAGTGTATGCGGAAACCAATTCATCAAAAGTAATATTTCTAAATCCGGGATCGTTCACATCCGGACTCATGGATGCAGTTCGATTTGTTGGGCCAATTGCTCCTGCAACAAACCGAGGTTTATCGGAAAATCTTTTAGCTGCTTTTTTGGCAATTTTACCTGCAGCAACATTTAATTCATAAACTGAATTCTCTAATCCATAATCCAATTGTGAAATTCCATTGGCATTAAACGTATTGGTCTCAACCATATCCGCTCCCGCTTCAAAATACGCATGGTGGATTTCTTTAATTATTTCTGGCTGAGTCAGGCAAAGAATATCATTATCACCTTTAAGATCATGAGTGTGATGCCGAAATTTCTCTCCACGAAAATCCTTTTCAGAAAGATCACAAGATTGAACCATGGTCCCCATGGCGCCATCCATTATGAGTATTTTTTCTTTCAATAAAGTTTCAATCATTTTTCTTTCCTGTATGTCCTATAATCATAATTTCGGACATAAAAAAAACTCCGGGTACTGCTCGGAGTTCTTCCGCCTTTTTAGCACCCTTTTTAAAGTCGTGGCAATACGGCTCAAATCACGACTGGCTAAGTTTAAGAAGAAATTAGAATCCCTTCAAAATAAAATCTATATCACAAATATGGTAATAAATATAGTGAAATAATGGTCCCAATTTAATTTTTTGACCTTTGTTTTGTTTTCACTCTTGAAATTCTCTGAATCATTTTTCGCACCGCTCTGTCTATGGATTTTGTAACATTATCTGTCGTTTCCTTTACATTCAATTTTCGCTTAGGAATTGAGAGATTCAATTCAGCGGTAAACTGATTATTTTCATGAATCAATATCACTTGGCATTGAACAGCACGGGGATAATATTTAGTGATCCGGGATACTTCCTTTTCAGCATAATCACGCAGATTATCCGGTGCATGGAAATGTCGTGCAGTAAATTCAATATTCATCTATTTTCCTATTTATTTTGTTGTTAAACAATGGGCCCACCTGATTTGATTCGATAATCTCCATTATCATAAAGATTGAAGTTTTCATGGAATTTTTTCACTAAAGATTTTGCGGAAGAATGGTAGTCTTCTTTCTGTGACCAAGCTTTAACAGGAATGAGAAACGAAGAATCCATTTCATTAAATTTATCGGGAACTTCGAATCCAAAATAAGGGTCTTTTTCCATGGTCATGTTTTCAATGGAACCATCTAAAATTCCATGAATAATATTTCTGGTAAGCGGTAAACTGATTCGATCTGCACCTGATGAGGCGCTGGTTCCTATCCAGCCTGTATTCACCAGATATACCTGAACCTGATGAGTCTTCAATTTTTCCTGGAGTAATTTGGCATAGGTCGTTGGATTAAGGGTTAAAAACGGACCACCAAAACAAGGAGAAAATACTGCCGTAGGTTCTTTTATTCCTCTTTCCGTACCGGCAATTTTTGCCGTGTAACCAGAAATGAAATGGTACATAGCTTGTTCAGGAGTCAACCGTGCTACCGGGGGTAAAACACCATAGGCATCACAGGTGAGAAAAATAATTTTTTTCGGATGATCTGCACGACTGGGTTTTCCATCTGCAGAAAGGGAATTTTCAATAAAATGAATCGGGTAGGAAACTCGTGTATTTTCTGTTTTTGAATCATCATCATAATCAACCTTTCCGTTTTCTTCATCAAAAACTACATTTTCCAGTAATGCACCACTTCTGATTGCATAAAATATTTCCGGCTCTTCCTGAGGATTCAATCGAATGACTTTTGCATAACAACCACCTTCGAAATTGAATATACCGTTTTCAGACCAACCATGCTCATCATCCCCGATAAGGGGACGTTTTGCATCGGTGGACAACGTAGTTTTCCCTGTTCCGCTCAAGCCAAAAAACAATGCTGTATTCTCACCGTTTGAATCCACGTTAGCTGAGCAATGCATGGACAAAACACCCTTATCTGGAAGCAAATAATGAAGAATAGAAAAAATCCCTTTCTTCATCTCTCCACCATACTCTGTTCCTCCGATTATCGCCAGTTTTCTACCCAAATGAAAAATGATGAATGTTTCCGAATTCATCCCATGATCCCTAAACCTTTGATTTTTCACATCAGATGCATTGATAATAGTGAAATCAGATTGGAACGGTTTATTATTGCTTCCATCGGGACGAATAAACATGTTATGACAAAACAGTGCCTGCCATGCTTTTTTGGCGATCATTCTGACCGAAATCCCGTGATGTGGGTCATCTCCTGCAAATCCTTCAAATACGTAGGTATCGGATGATTCCGAATTATAGTATCGGGTCACTTCATGTAACAACTCATCGAATGTATTTTCCGATAATTTTCTATTCACCGGTCCCCACCATAAATGGTGAGATGAAGATTTTTCGTCAACAAAATATTTATCTTGCGGTGATCTTCCTGTGTATTTTCCCGTATCCACCATTAATGCACCATTATCTGCTAAACTCCCCTCTCCGTGATTGAGGATGTGTTCTTCCAGTGCTTTTGACGAAAGGTTTGTATAAATTTTCCCCTGCGGATTTAATTTCTGGATCCCGTATAAAGATGAATTTTCTGGACTCATGACGTTCATTTGTTCGATCCGTGAGGGTGTGCCTGTTTATAAATCTGTTTCATTTTTTCCGGTTGAATATGTGTATAGATTTGTGTGCTCGATAGACTATTATGACCTAACAATTCCTTGACTGAACGAATGTCAGCCCCTCCTTCGAGCAAATGCGTGGCAAAAGCATGCCGGAGTGTATGCGGTCCTGAACTGCCGGATCCGGCAAAAGAAACCAGATACATTCGAACTCTTCTTTGAACGGTTCGGTGTGAAATTCTTTTGTTTCTGTTTGAAATAAATAACGGTTCTGAATTCTGTTTAAAATTAGTTTTAATACCTCTTTTATCCAAATAATTAACAATAGAATCTTCTGCACATTTTCCAAAAGGAATCAATCTCTCTTTTCTTCCTTTTCCCATTACTTTTACCATTTGACTCGAAAAATCCATATGATTCACATTAAGATTTACCAATTCGGACAACCTCATCCCCGTACTGTAAAATAATTCCATCATGGCTGAATCACGGGAACCGATCATGGTTTCTTTCTCAGGCATGGAAAGAATATCTGAAAGTTTACCGGAATCCATATAATCCGGAAGGGTTTTTGGTAATTTTGGGCTTTCTACAAAAGTTGCAGGATTTGAGTCTATTTTTTTTATGTCCACACAAAATGCATAAAACGATTTTAAAGCTGCCAGACGGCGGGATACTGTCTTCGGATGGAATCTCTGCTCAAATTCATTACCAATAAATTCTCTGATGTGCTCTTTGTTGACTTTCAAGATCGCACAGCGTTGGGATCTTAAAAACAGTGAAAACCGATTTAGATCCGTTTTGTATGCATAAACCGTATGTTCCGAATATCCCCTTTCTTTACTCAAATAAATTAAATAAGTTTTTATAATATTTAGTTTAGAGTTCATTTTCTTTTAATGAGTTGAGAATTATTTTCAAATCGTTCGGAAATGGAGTTTTGATCTCAAGATTTGATTTGGTTATGGGATGTTGGAAACAAATAGTTTCTGAATGAAGAGCATGGCGATTGAGCAGTTCAAACTCTTTTTTAAGTATTTTCCCTACTTCCGGAATAAACCCTTTTATTTTACTTAATCCTCCTCCATATTTTTCGTCTTTCATAATGGGATGGTTTTGGTTTGAGGAATGCACCCTTATTTGGTGAGTCCTGCCTGTTTTCGGAATGAAGCGCACCAAACTGTAGTATCGTCCTTCCTCCAAAACTTTATAATGTGTCACAGATGTTTTTCCATTTTCAGGATGGACTTCAAATGAAGTGGGATCTGATTTTTTTCTGGATATATTTATCTCTATCCTGCCTTCTTTTTCATTCCACAATCCCCAGGTGATACCCACGTATTGTTTTTGAACCGTTTTTAATTCAAACTGTTTGGATAAGTCAGCGTGGGCAGTATCCGTTTTAGCAATAATCATCACTCCGGAAGTATCCTTATCCAGCCGGTGAACAATTCCCGGTCTAAAGTCACCATTCAGGGTGGACAGGGTCTGAAAATGATGAATGAGTCCATTCACCAAAGTTCCTGTTCTGTTTCCAACACCGGGATGCACCACTAAACCCGCCGGTTTATTGATCCCAATTATTGCTTCATCCTCATAGATAATATCCAGTGGTATGGGTTCCGGAATGAGATATTCCCGTATATCTTGGATTTCTTCAATGTGAAGAGAAACCGTTTCACCTCCATTCAATTTATAGCTCGATCGCTGGTTTTCACCGTCCACCTTTACAAGTCCATCCCGGATCATGGTCTGAATTTTTGTACGTGAATACTCAGGAATTTCAGTTGACAGATAATAGTCCAGTCGAATGTTTTCGCTCCGGACATTCAATGTAATATTTTTTATGGCGATAGTGCAGTATCAGATTGTTTTGGTGTAAAAAACACGGTGTGAATGACAAGGATTGCCATCCCAACACTCACCGAAGCATCTGCTATATTAAAAATATACCAGTGATGATCACCGACCATGAAATCAAGAAAATCAACTACTTCCCCGTAAAGAACCCGGTCAATTAAATTTCCAATAGCTCCGCCTATAATTAATGCAAGGGCAATCTTCATATAAATTGAACTATTTCTTTCTTTCCATAACAACCAGAACAAAACACAAGTAAGGATAAACGAAGCAAACGTAAAAAAATAAATTCCACCGGGGAAATTCAACCCGAATGCCATTCCTGAATTTTTTATAAACGTAAAATGGAAGAAATTTTCTATAATAGGAACTGATTCATATAGATTGAGTGATTTTTTGATGAGTGATTTTGTAATCTGGTCACAACAAACTATGACGGCACTCACCGTCAGGATTTTCATTTCAGATTAAGTTTATCTCTTGTCTTGCAGTCCACACATTTGGTTGCATTGGGGACTTCAATCATTCTTTCCTCCGGGATTAATTCATTGCATAATCCACACACCCCAAAATTCCCAGAGTCAATTCTCTCCAGTGCGCTTTCAAGGATTTTTATATAGTTGTTTTCCCGGGCAATAAATAAAAAGTTTTTTTCCATTTGATGTGCATCCGTTCCTGCATCTGCCATGTGGACACTATAAATTGAATCCGGTGACATAGATTTTGTAGGCTTTTGATTTACCACTCCCTCTTTCATATCATGCACTTCATTGTTGACATCATCAAGTCGCTTCAGAATGTCTTTTTTAAATTTATTTAGTTTTGCTTTTGAATATTGTTTCTTTTTTGCCATGTTTTCCTCAATTCTTTTTTACCCTGCTTAAAGCGATGGGTACTTTTTCATCCTCAATTTTTAAATGAGATTTAAATTCTTCATTTTCTGAATATTTCATCATTGAAACTGTCAGTGTTTCAGCGCAAAAATAATCCTTAAACTTTTCAATTGCCAGAGATAAATCCGAGGACCAATCCGAGAAAACCTGGATTCGGTCTTCAACGGCAAACCCTGCATCTTTTCTGAGAATTTGTACTTGACGGATCACATTCCGCACTTTCCCTTCCTGAATCAACGGTTCGTCCAATTCCGTATATAAACCAACGGATATTCCATTGTCTGAGGTGGAAGAAAATCCCTCTGTTGACACAGATTTGATCAAGAAATCTTCTTCTGTTAATGTGAGTATTTCACCGTCCACTGTGACACTTATCTCCTTTTTCGTTTTCAGTTCATTTAATATATGAACCGGGTTTTTTGAGCTTATAAATTTACGAATTTCAGGTAATCTGTTTCCTAATTTTTGACCAATTATTTTTAAATTTGGTTTTACATCCCACGAAATGATTTCTACATCAGATTCGGTTTGCCGGATGAATTTTACATTTAATTCTTCCAAGATCACATTTTGATTTTCTATTATGAATTTACCATATTCCTTTTTTGGAATGTGAAAAACCAAAGATGCCAATGGCTGACGAATTTTTAATTTGGCTTTGTTCCGGGCATTGCGACCTAATTCTACTACTTTTTTTAATACATCCATTTTTTCCATTAAGTCATGATCTATGAGAGTTGTATCCGATTTTGGAAAATCGCATAAATGAATACTTTCAGGAACAGAACCATCAGAACTTTTGATTAAATTTTGAAAAATTTCATCTGTCATAAATGGAAGAATTGGAGCTAAAATTTTAATTAAAGTTTCCAATACATTATACAATGTTTGATACGCAATTTGTTTGTCCAGATCATCTTCGGTTTTCCAAAATCTGCGTCGGTTTCTTCTGACATACCAATTGGACAGTTCATCAAGAAATTTCTCAATTTTTCTCATCCCTTTATCCAGTGAAAACGAATCCAAATGGGAGTCCATTTCTTCCGTCAAAACATTAACTTTAGATAAAATCCATTTATCCAAAAGAGTTAAATCTTCTGGTTTAAGGATTATTTTTCCCGGTTCAAATCCATCAACAGCGGCATACGTTGCAAAAAAGGAATAGACATTCCACAATGTGATCAATTTCTTCCGAACATCCTTTGCCGGACCATAACCAAAAAGTAAATGATGTTCAACATTTTGCGAAGCATACATCCAGCGCATAACATCTACTCCCATTTTTTCTGCTGCATCCTCGAACCAAATTGCATTCCCCCATGATTTGTGCATGTCCCTGCCGGTTTCATCTTTCACCAGGGCATGCCCTAATAATGTTTTAAAAGGAGCTTTCCCTTCCAATGCTGTTGACATTGCCAATAGCGAATAAAACCAATTTCTAAACTGACCCGGAAAACACTCTGTTATAAAATCTCCGGGAAACCACTCTTTCCAATAATCTCTATCTGAATTATATTTTAGAGTTGAAAAGGGTACAATCCCTGCATCCAGCCATGGATTCCCAACATCGGGAATTCTGGATCCGATCAATCCCGAGTCCGGATGACGGATTTTCACTTTATCGATCCAAGGGCGATGAGGCGAATTCCCCTCAAATTCTTCCCATCCCTCCACTGCAAGTTCTTTTAATTCTTCTTTTGATCCTACAACATAAAATGTGCCGTCCTCAAAAGTCCAGATGGGAAGCGCCAACCCCCAAAACCGTTTCTTGGATATCATCCAGTCACCCATATTATCCAACCATTCGTGTTCTCTTTCCTGCCCCCAATTTGGAATCCACTCAATTTCATTCACAACTTTTTTTATTTCGTCTCTCCAATCCATATTGATGTACCATTCATCCACCAATCGAAAAACCAACTCATCTCCAGAACGCCAGCAATGAGGATAAACATGGGGATAATCTTCCACATGAAATAAAAATCCATTCTCTTTTAAATTTGATATAATCAGAGAAACCGTTTCCGGATCTGTGGCGGTTTTTCCTGTCAGCCACCCGAATTCTTCCTTGAATTTAGATTCCTGATCAAGAGGAGCAATATTGATCAACCCTGATTTTTCTCCGATTCGATGATCAATGTCTCCGCATCCCGGTGCCATGTGAACTATCCCCGTTCCTTCACCTGCTACCACAATGTCATTTCCAATCCCATCTTTTCCAGGATCAATAACTTGATGCTGTGAAACGGCTGATTCTTTTTTCGTTTCCAACTTTTGATCGCTAACAGGATATCCGCCATGGATGGATTGCGCAGGAAGATCATCAAAAGGTCCACTGTATTTCCAGCCCACCATTTCTGATCCTTTCACTGTCCCCAATTTTTCAAATCCGCCTCTTTCCTTGAATAACTGAGTAATGGTTTTCAGCTTTGGGACTCCTTCAATCCATTGAGATTTTTCCTTAAATTGTTTTTCCAGACGCTGGAATTCTAAATTTTCTTCCGCAAAATAATATAATGATCCGTCTGACGCTTTTACTTTCACATAATCCAATTTTCCATTTATTCCTGCAACTACATTTGAAGTCAAAGTCCAAGGTGTTGTAGTCCACACAAGTAGATATTCATTATCTCGATCCAAAAGGGGAAATCGCACAAAAACAGATTTATGTGCAACCAGTTTTCTTCCTTCAATTATTTCCATCTGAGAATAAGAAGTACCGGAACGACCTGACCATGGAACTACATCCGTTCCTTTATATACTTTACCTCTTTCAAATAATTTTTTTAGAAAAGCCCAGATAGTATAATTATTTTCATCAGACATGGTAAAATAGGAATTATCCCAATCCATCCAATATCCCAACCGTTTCGATTGCTCTGTCTGAATTTTTGAATATTTATGAACTCGATCCTTACACATTTGAACAAATTTTTCAATCCCAAATGCTTCTACTTCCCTTTTGGTGGAAAACCCCAATTCCTTTTCCACCTCTATTTCAACCCATAATCCCTGACAGTCAAATCCGTTTTGATAGCGGAGTTCATACCCTTTCATCGCTTTGTAGCGCTGATAAATATCTTTCAGGGTTCTTCCCCAGGCATGATGAACTCCCATGGGATTGTTTGCGGTAATTGGACCGTCAATAAAACTCCATTTCGGTTTGCCTTTGTTCATCTGAACACGTTTTTGGAAAATTTTGCTGGATTCCCAATAGTCAAGCATTTTATGTTCTAACTTGACAAAATCTACTTTGGCGTCAACTTTTTTTATGGGCATGATTCAATTTAATTCTATCGAAAAAACGGCAAGAATTTAATTTAATTCACACCTGTGGAAATATGATTAATCAGTGAATTTTATGATTCTGTGATTATTTGTATAAAAAATTGAATTGATTCAAAGGCGTAGTCAATTTTATTTCCAAAACTCGTCTTTTTAAACTTTAATCATCACTGATCATATTATATCCCCCTAAATCCCCCTTTGGAAAGTGGGACTTGAAATGTTTGTCCGAATAAAGTCCCCATGAATAAAGGTGGATTTTAAATGTTTAATCCGATAAAATCTCCCTTAAAAAAGTGAGACTTAGAGGGTTGTTTTTTTAGATAATAAAAATTAACTTCAATTTTCCGGTAGTTCATTCAATTAGGTTCATTTGCATTTGAACATTGATTTTAGTAATTTAAAATTACGGTGAGACCTTTAATTATAGCATTCCTTGGTTTTGTCTTGTCCATTACAATGGCAGACAGCAGGGATGAATGTGAAATTTCAGTCCATTACCTAAATGGATGGAACCTCATAAGCCTCCCCGTTGAGGTTGAGGATAATCACTATCAATCCGTATTCCCTATTTCAGAACCGGGAACTCTGTATTCCTTTACAGATAATGTGTACAGTTGGGAAACTGAAATGAATTATGGACAAGGCTATTGGCTGTTTTTCAATTCAGAAGGGACGGAAGTACTTACCGGTGAATGTGTGAGCAGTTTAACCATCTCAATGAACGAGGGATGGAACATGATATCCGGGGGTTCCTATTCTGTAGAAATCAGCGATATTGGAGACCCCGGTGGAATTATTATTGAGAACGCAGTATTCGGATTTGATGGAAACTACTTTACACCCACAACGCTGGAACCGGGGCAGGGTTACTGGCTCAGAACCAACGACACCGGATTTATGATAATCGGCAATGATCCCCCGGAAGGCGCTATTGAGATCTTTCCCGGAGATGACATTAATTCAATCGTGGACAGCTATCCTGAAGGCACAACGTTTATCATAAAATCAGGTGTTCACCGAATGCAGGAAATATGGCCAAAAAATGGTAACACTTTCTGGGGTGAAGAAGGTGCAATTTTAAACGGTAGTCGTGTCCTTACGGAGTTTGAAACGGATGGTGGTTTATATTATGCACCTAACCAGACTCAGGGAGATTGGTATGGTGGGTCAGATATATGTCAGGAGGGCTGGGAACGATGTAACCATCCCGAAGATTTGTATTTAGATGACGAACCTCTTCATCATGTAACCAGCCTGGATGATGTGGAACCAGGTAAATGGTTTTTTGATTATGATGCTGACCGCATTTATTTCGCTGATGATCCAACAGGACACACAGTTGAAACCAGTGTAACTTACTTTGCTTTTACCAATTCAGCCAGTAATGTGACTATCCAAAATCTGATCATAGAAAAGTTTGCTTCTATGGTTGGGATGGGTGCTGTGGGATCAACCGGTGGTGAAAACTGGCTGGTGGAAGGGAATGATGTTAGGCTCAATCACGGTGTGGGTGTATTTGTCAGGAGTGAATCTGTAGTTAAAAATAATTACATTCACCATAATGGGCAAATGGGAGTGGGAACAGGTACTGAAGAAGGATTCTGGGTTACCAATGTATTATTTGAAGCCAATGAGATTTCCTACAACAATTATGCGCATGTGTCCTGTGGTTTCGAGTGCGGCGGTTCCAAATTTGCGCTTACGGATGGTTTAGTAGTGATTGGAAATTATGTTCATCACAATTTTGGTCCGGGGCTATGGACAGACATTGCTAACTCAAATATATTATATGAGGGTAATTGGATCTGGTGGAATGACGAAATGGGAATTTCCCATGAAATCAGCCACAATGTCATCATTCGCAACAACGATGTACGCTATAACGGCGTTAATAGTGACATTTGGCTCTGGGGTTCTCAGATTCTCATTCATGTAAGTGATGGGGCTGAAGTTTATAATAATACGATTTATATACATGCAGATGGTGGTAACGGCATTGGAATTATGAATTATAACAGACCGAGTGAGACGTTTGGTGACTTTTATGGAATGAACAATTATATCCACCATAATGAGATCACCCATTTAGGGTTGTGGGGTATAAACGGAATCGTGGATGATGGAGAAGTTGGGACAGATTATTACTATGACGGGGACGGTGATGGCACACCAGATTGGGGCTGTAGAGCAGATGAAGCAAATAATTTATTTGATTATAATATCTACCATCATAATGGAATCCCTGAAAAGTTTGAATTCTGTGAAACCTGGTATTTGACCTGGGAACAGTTTAGAGCAGAAGGGCAGGAACTAAACGGAACCATGGATTCAAATGTCATTGTTCCTGATGATACTCCACCGCAGGTTTGTCCTATTTGTCCGGGGTTTTAGAAACTGTTTTTTTATT
>CAZSIH010000032.1:0-19167 GCA_964606925.1 uncultured bacterium | reverse complement strand
AGTTATTAAAGCTTCAGATCCTGCAGCAGACAGCGGTCACTTCATTGGCCCAGGCTAATACTGCTCCAGCAGTAGTGCTGCAATTATGGAAATAAAATTATTCTGAAAATATAGTTAGATAGACCATAAGGGGGCGGAAATATTTTCCGTTCCCTTCCTCTTATTAGGATAATTCATAGATGAGTATTATTTTTTTATTTACAATGAATTTATTTAAAATCAGGTATAAGCCCTGATTTTTTAATTTATAAGAGAATTTCAGAATTTCTTACAGTGAATAAGAACATTCATTAATGATAAGTAACTCATTTTTCCACTAATCCTGCATGGAGTTAAAAACCTTGTATGAGTTACCGATAATAGAAATATAAATGAGAGATTAGATTTCTCTTTGTTTAATTGGTACAGTAATTGATAAGGAAAGTAAGTAATTGATGCAAAGTTTAATGAAACCTAAACATTCGAAAAACACTCGGGACCACTATTTGGAACAAAAAATACTTTCAGCTAGTCCTGAACAACTTATTGCTTATGTTTACGATGCTGCGATTGCAGGTTGTATAAAACGAGATTTTGATAAAGCCTCATCTTCACTGCGAGTATTGATCCAATCATTAAATTTCGGTGAGAAAAAAGAAATGCAGGAAATGTCCACTAAGTTCTATAAAACCTATGATTATTTATTGGATCTTCTGCGAAAAAAGAAATTTGATGAAGTACTCACATATTTAAAAGAAATTCGGGGTACCTGGGTTGAAGCTATGAACGTATATTAATGATACATTTGATTGAAACATATGAGAATTAATCATGGCATTTGATATCAGTTCAATTTTCGACTCAAGAAATGCAATTGATTATTTAGTCAGTCAGTATATTCAATTAGAATCCCGGCCGAGGGCCAGAATCATTGAAAACAGGGATAAACTCACAACCAAGCAGCAAACCTTAACAACCCTGGATTCGAAACTCTCTGCGCTTAATTCCAGTGCAGAGCGTATGACAGATCAGATCACAGATTATTTTGCATTAAAAAAGGCAACATCCAGTAAGGAGGATGATCTGTTAGCAACAGCAGGATCAAATGCAGCCTTGGGAACTCATGCTATCACCGTAGAAAGGCTTGCGACATCTGACACGAGGGTATCTAAACAATATTCATCTGATTCAACTGACTTATCTTCGTTTGGATCAGATCAGACATTCACCCTACAGGTGGGTCATTACTATTTGGATAATCTGACTGGCTCACCTACAGAAGGTCAGAAAATATATCAGAGAGTCGATATTAGTGTAACTGTAGATGCTGCTTCTTTTGCTAAAAAGAATTCTGAAGCGTTAGCTGATATTGCTTCAGCAATCAATAATGCAATGAGTACTGCTTTGATAACAGATCATGATTATGACGGGAACGATACAAATGAGAAGATACTTGATAGCATAGATATTGTCAGAGCAGATGTTGTATCAGAAGATGGAGGAAATTCAAGGTTAGTTTTGAAAAGTGCTTCATCAGGTTACAGCTATAGGATAGGTTTTACCGATAGCGCAGATTCTTTTCTCAGTGGTTTAGAAGTGAGTAATAATTCTCAAATGTCCGGAAACTCTGGAGGATTTATCTCTAATGTAGGCACTGGAGTATCTGATAGTCTGCTTAATTTAAAATTTGTAGTCAGCGGTTTAACATTTTATAGAGATAGTAACAATGTTACTGATGCGTTAACAGGTGTTACTTTAGATTTATTGAATACTTTTACAACTCCTCAAACTATTACAGTTTCTGCGGACGTTGATGGAGTTAAAAAGGAAGTCCAGGATTTTCTAGATGCTTTTAATAATTCAATTGACTATTTGAGAACAAATGCAGAAATGAATCCTGAGACTAAAGAGAGAGGAGTATTGGCAGATGATGGATTGTATAGGCAAATGACAAGTACTCTTCGCAGTAAATTAAATACAATTGTAAGTAATACTTCTTCTTCCACCTATGATCGCCTTTTTGATTTAGGAATTGAATCGGATACTTCTGGGCATTTTTCTATAATAGATTCGAGCAAGTTTGAAATGGCATTGGACTCCAGCACAAAAAATGTGTCTGACCTCTTTAATGCAACCGATGGAATAGCAACACTCGTTAAAACATATGTTAATTCATTTGTAAAAGTGGGAGGGACTATTGATTCCAGCAAAGATTCAGTGCAAAACTCGATCTTTCAGCTAAACACAAGGATTACATATTGGGATGAGGTTTTAGCCAATAGAGAAATACAATTAAGGGATGAATTTTCCCGTATTCAGACAATGATGGCCCAACTATCACAACAACAATCGTTTATCAATATTTTTAAATAAAATGATTAAAACCAAATAGGAAAAATATCATGGAACAAATAGAAATGAACCCAACCCAATCAACACTCCCATCTGTGGAGAAATTATCTCAATCAGCAGAAGTGGTCCGTTTATCTGAAGGCGTAAAGATAGAAACTCAATCTACAGGAATTGAAAAAGCGGAAATATCCAAATCAGATATTACAAACATTGTGGCAAGTGTGAATGAGTATGTAAAAGTATTCAGTACAAAAGTAACTTTTGGATATGATTATGAGAATGAAAGGCAGATTATCCTGGTAAAGGATAACGAGACAGGAGAAATCATTCGACAGATTCCACCCAAGGAAATGATAAATTTACTTAAACAGTTGGAAAAAATAAGCGGTATTATCTACCATAACCATATTTAAAATTTATGGGAAAAAATAAAAATCAATTGGAAGAATTGCTGGAAAATGAGTTGATATGTTTCAAAGAAATATTATATAAAACTCAGCAAGTAAATAAAGGGGAGGACTCACCGTCCACGGGATCCCTGATGAAATTATTGGGGTATAGAGATAACCAAATTGGATTAATTAAGAAATTAGAAACAGAAAGAAAATCTTTGGAAAAATTTGTTATTTCCAATAATCAGCAATCGAAAGTTGATTCAATAAAAAAAGAAATAAAATATATTGCTCTTAAACTTGTAGAGATAGATGCAAAATTGTTAGATTTCCTGGCGATTAAGAAAGAAGAAATTATTAAAGGATTATGTACTCATACCGATAGTAAAGGTAGAGATCGGTCTATCCGATCGTCAAGAAAACAACTTATTGACATTACATTAGATTAGAAATAATGACACCAATTAAAGACATATCAGGTTTTAATCGAGATCTTCAAGGTATTGAAAATGAAGAAAGAATCCGTCGTGTAAAATCTGAAAAATCACAGCGGACTCAGGATTCGAAAAAATCTAAAGACCCTTCCGGATCTTTTAATAGAAAGGATAGAGTTGAAATTTCTTCAAAAGGGCAGGACTCAGTATCCCAAAAAGAGAATGTAGCCCGTTATGTTCGTGAAATTAAACAATTACCTGTTTCAGATTCTCAGGATTTTGTAAAAATCCAGCAGCGCATTGAATCCGGATTTTATTCCAAACCGGAAGTATTAAATAATATTGCTGAATCATTATTATCCAGTTTTAAATCAACATCCGCTGTTAAAAATAATACAGCGGGAAAAAAATCATTATCAGACGAAAAATTAGACCGTATTCGTGAAAAAATTCAAAAAGGCGATTATGAATCTGATACGATCTTGAATGCAATTACGGATGAATTGCTTAAAATCGTCTGATTAGAACTTTTCTTTTTACATACCCCCGCACCAAACTCTAAAACCATTCGAGAGTTTTTATAAAAATTTCTACTCGAGGATTTTTCCTATTACTATGTCTTTATTAAACCGGTAGAGAAATAATGAAAGATGCTCCCTTACCTGAAGAAGATTTACAGTTTATGGTTCCGCTGTATTTTCCAATGATCTTCTGAATTATATTTAAACCCAGACCGGTTCCCTTGCCTTCAGGTTTTGTCGTATAAAATGGGATAAATATTTTGTTTTTTATCTCCTCGTCAAATCCTTTGCCATTATCATTTATCTCAATAAACAAATTATTTGGATTCTTCTTTTCATAAATCAGTATTTCCACCTCAGCTTTATTTTCAATTTCATTCAGAGAATCAATTGCATTCTGCAGAAGATTAATTAAAACCTGTTCCAAATCATTTGGGTTCATATTTAAACGGGGCAGGTCATTTTGAATATTTTTTATTAACCTGATATTCGATGATTTTATTAGATCATCCATTATTAAAAGAGATTGTTCAACAACCTCAGAAATTTTTACGGGAATCCTAATTTGCTCGGTATCCTTTCTTGCATATTCCTGAATATGAATTACCAGTTTTATAAGGCGATTCACTTCTGTGCTCGCGATCTCTAAATTGTTTTTCAATTTATTATTCAACATTGGATCGTTTGATTTTAAATCGTCAGACAGAGTGTATAAATAATTATTTAAATAAGTGAGTGGCTGAGTCATTTCATGGGAGATTTCTGTAGCCAAAACTCCAATTTGCGCCATTTTGGATGAATGGATGAGTTGGTTTTCTAATGAATTATTTTTATTGTTTTCTTCAATTTCTTTCAATTCATTCAGGTTGAATATTTTCTCAAACTTGTATAGCCAATCATTGGATTCTTTCACTTTTTCGGATAATTTATTGATTGATCTAAATACTTCAACAAACGGGTCATCCTCTGTTAATTGGGGGAGAAGTTGACCATCCCATGTGTCAGAATCTAAATGCTGTAATACTGTGATTAATTCTATTATCCGGGTTTTCATTCTATTTTCTGGTATAAAATTTCCACATACCGGGAAAAAAATACCCCTGAAATGATTATATACTTATTAATTCTATATCCTAATTATTATTGAACAAGTCTTAAATATATTTTGAAATGGAATATATTTTGTATCTGGTACATCATCATTTATCAAGATGAAGCAATCTTTACATACTGATTTTAATCATAAAATACTCATTGTCTCTAAAAAAAAATAGCAATAAAATAAAAGAGGTTTTGAGTCATTTAACCAATATTTATGTGTTGCCAATTGTAATTATTTATGAATAATGAAGAATCTAAATTCGTTCCTCTTGCAGAGAAATTGACAACCCCGTATCCCGGGAAGAATCCAATTATTAAAGGGAAAAAAATTCGTAGAATTCAAACTCAGGTGATCAATATTAAAAAAGAAGAATCAATCGGTAAAAGTACAAGTGATGAAGTCAAAGATAGTAGGATTGAACCTATTTTAAAGGACAATAAGATTGTGGGAATTAGCTATTTCTGTCAATGTGGTGAGGAGTCTGAAATACGATTTGAAGTTGAGGGTGAAAAAGCAGAGGATACCCTTGAGGCTGATAATAATGAAGTAGACGATGTTGAAAATGATGTCAGGGAAGATAAACCTACCAAAGATGAAGAAGTGGATGGTCACACAGTAATAGACACTGTGATTGATGAATGATGTAATTAATTTTCCTGATTATTGGGTAATTCCCCAATATGTGCATTCCGTGGAAAAAAAGTTTTCCAAGATATTTTAATGGTTGGTTCGGATTTGAAAAAAGATGATTCTATAAATATTCTTATTGTAGATGATGAAGAAGCAATTATCCAAATTCTTTCAACGGGATTTAAAAAGAACGGATACACATCCTTCATTGCCGGTGATGCTGACACAGCACTTTCTATTGTAAAAAAACATTCAATTCATTTTGCTCTCCTTGATGTACGCCTACCGGGTCAATCAGGAATTGAGCTTTGTAATTCCATTTCTAAAATGAGTCCTAAAACGATCAACATCTTTATGACCGGTTATCCTGGAGTAAAATCAGCAGTTGAAGCAATGAGGACCAATGCATATGATTATCTGGTAAAACCATTCCGGATAGATCTGATATTTTCTGTTTTTGACCGGGCTATGGAGGAAATAAAACACCACAAGCAGAAAAATGAAAATGATCAATTGGTTCAGTCCTTGAGAAAAGAAAATGAACAATTGAGGAAAATGTTAAAGAAATTAAGTTCCACAAATTCATCAAAACATGTTCAATATAACACCAGGAGATCCAGGGAACGTGCAGCTGAGATATCCTACAAAAAGTTAATTGATAATCCATTAAAATTTGAAAAAAAGAATCCAAATCAATAATTTATTTTTAAGTAATTTCCGGTCAGTATTTTTAATTAATTACGGAAATCCTTTCAGGAGGTTTAAATGAGAAACATACTTGTAGTGGAAGATGATCGAAGCCTAAGGCATATTATCAAAGAAGCTTTGAGCAATTTGGACTTTCACATTGAATTGGCTGTTGATGGAGTAAAAGCACTCGAAAAGATAAAGGATGCCGATTTTGAATTGGTCATCACAGATTTAATGATGCCTGGAATGAATGGCGTTGAATTAATGGAAAAAACATTACCGATTAAACCGGATACCGGATTTTTGATCATGACAGCGTATGGGACTGTGGAGACTGCAGTAAATGCTCTCAAAAATGGAGCGTTTGATTTCATAACAAAGCCATTTTCTATTCCCCAGATGAAGTCGAACATAGAAAGGTATTTTGAGTTTCAAGGTTTAAAACATGAAAACAACTCACTAAAAAAACAACTTTCGGATGATGCGAAATTTCGTAAAATTGTGGGAAAAAGTGAAGAAATGCAGGAAATATTTAATTTGGTAAATGTTGTCGCTTCAAGTGATGCTCCCGTATTTATTCAAGGGGAAAGCGGAACCGGAAAAGAACTGATCGCTGAATCAATCCATGAAAACAGTAACCGAAATAAAGGACCTTTTTTAAAAATAAATTGTTCTGCGGTTCCGGAAACATTAGTTGAAAGCACTTATTTTGGTCATGAAAAAGGTGCATTTACCAATGCAGTAAAGCGACATAAAGGTCTTTTCGAAGAAGCTCACGGAGGAACATTGTTATTAGATGAAATCAGTGAAACACCATCGGCAATGCAGGCAAAACTACTTCGAGTTCTTCAGGAGGGGACTATAACCCGGGTTGGCAGTGCGAAAGAAATCAAGGTTGATGTTCGTGTGATTGCCACATCAAATAAAAATATTCTCGAGGAAATCAGGGATGGAAATTTTCGTGAAGATTTATTCTACAGACTGAATGTATTCCCCATTAAAGTTCCTCCGCTGAGGAAAAGGAGCGGAGACATTCCATTATTGGTTGAACATTTTTTATCTAAATTTCAGGCAAAATATGAATTTGAGAAAAAATCAATTCATACAGATGTAATGGAAACACTTTCCATACATCAATGGCCCGGAAATGTAAGACAGTTGGAGAATTTGGTAGAGAGGGCTGTTTTATTTTCAGGAGAAGATAATTTACTGATGATTAACCATTTTAATTTGGATTCGGATCATGAGATTTTGGATGAAAATAAACATCTTGATCTAACTCCTATGACTATTGCAGAGGTCGAAAAACAACTGATATTTTCAACTTTAAAGCGTACTAGTGATAACCGTACCCAGGCTGCAAGTATTTTAGGGATCAGTGTAAGAACTCTCAGAAATAAACTCCATCAATATGAACAAACTGGTGATTCCCCTTTTTTAGTCGGGGACGGGAATTAGGAGTTTTTCAGTCCGGTTGTCGGTAATTTATAATCAGGACTGAAAATGCAAGTGATTTTATGAATTGGAATATTTTTCCTATTCTTGTGATAAAATTCCTGACATACTACTTTAAACTACTTCAATAAAATAATTAGTAAAATACTGTAAGTATTATTAGTTAAATACTTAAGGAGTATCAACTAATATATTCCCCTCTTATTATTATTCTGGCACACGAATTGAGTTACATTTACCGGAATAATGAAAATTAACAATTTAAAACACAATCTAATTCTGAAGCGGGCCTTGAATGTTTTTCAGAGACAACATGAGGCTATTTCCAAGAATATTAAAAATGTAAATAAAGTTAATTATAAGAGGATTAATACAGATTTTAGTCATGATCTTACGACAGCAGCCTCTGAATTACAATATCAGCAAAAATCATTGAGAACAAGCCACAAACGACACTTGGATGAAGGTCCCCCTTGGGAATCAAAAATACCTATTAAAGAGAGTGATGGCACTGAAGTTGATTTGGCAATTGAAATGGCGGAATTAGCTGAAAATCAAATAAAATATGAATTCACCACCAGAATGCTGAATCGGCTTTATAGAGGGATAAGTACCAGCATTACAGGCAGAGTATAATAAAATTATTATAAAATGGAAGTAAAAGGAATATTTGCTGCTCTCCGGACAACAGTGCGGGGCTTATCCACAGAAATGAAACGCATGAATGCCATTTCTGAAAATATAGCTAATGCTGATCGGACCCCAGATGAAAATGGTAAAGTGTATAAACGGAAAATCGTCGTGGTCAATCCTCCAATTGGTGGAAAAACAAATTTTTCCAGTAGATTAAAAACATCCATGCGTAGGTCCAGAGGAATGCACTTGACAGAAAGCAGGTATCAAGATCATGCAAAAGAGAAAGGTTCTTATGAAGAAAATTATCAAGTAGTAGAGTTGGAAGGTGAGAAGCTTATTTATGATCCCAGGCATCCCATGGCGGATAAAAATGGTTATATTCGTATGCCTAATGTAAATATGGTAGAAGAAATGGTTGATATGATAACTGCAAGCCGGGCTTATGAGGCAAATGTGAATGTGATGACCGCTGTTAAGAACATGGCAAAAAAGGCAATGGAAATTTAAGAGATTAAAAAATGAAAATGAATCCCACCCAATTAAACGGTTATAATCCGTTGGACCCTATTCAAAAGAGAAATGAAAATCATCAACTTGAAACAGAACAAAATGGGAATTTAGATAAACACTCTGTTGAGGAAGAAGACTTGAGGGTTATTTCACACCAAAATATTTCTGCTCAAAAAACGGAAGTATTGTCCGGTACCGAACAGGCGATACTCCACGGATTATTTGGAAGTGATAAACCAAGGGAATTGTCTTTTTATGGTCAATCGGATATCGGGCATATTCATAGAGGAAAACTTGTAGATATCAGCGGGTAGGAGAAAAAATGAACGAAATAAAAGGGTTACAAAATCAAATTATTATTCCTGAGATCAAACATCAGGAAACCACTCCTGTTAAAAAGCAGGATTCCATTTCATTTGGTGATACGATCAGCCAATTTTTAGATGCAGTAAACACATCCCAAGTGAACGCCAAAGACAGTGTAGCAAAAATAGTCACCGGAGAATCGGAAAACCTTCATGAAGCTATGGCAAAAGTGGAAGAAGCCAAGTTGAGTTTTGAGTTGATGCTGGAAATCAGGAATAAGTTGTTACAGTCGTTCCAGGAAATTCAGCGTATGCAAGTTTAATTGAACGAATAATTAGGAAAGAACTTATGGAAAATTTCTTCAGTCAAATCGCCTCGATGTTTAACCGGTACACAATGGCACAAAAAGCCATTATGGTTACCTTATCCATCGGAATGGTTTCAGCTATAATAGCATTGGTCATTTGGGCAAACAGACCTGAATATGAGCTTTTATATGACGATATAGATCCGACAACTGCAAGTAAAATGGTGAGTGATTTAAAGAGTTCAAAAATTAAATACCGTCTCGAAAATGGAGGGAAAACAATTCTTGTCCCAACTGAATCGGTTTCGGAATGGAGGCTAAAATTCACAGAACAAGGTTTTGTGGGAGATATGATCAGCGGATATGAAATTTTTGATGACACTGAAATAGGGATGACAACTTTCAAGCAAAAATTGAATATGCGCCGTGCATTAGAAGGAGAATTAACTCGAACCATCAATCAATTTCCCGGTGTGCTGAATTGCCGTGTCCATTTAGCCCTTCCTGAAGAAAAATTATTTGAAAAAGAAAAACATGGTAAAGCCTCAGTCGTTCTTTATTTGACACCTGGTGTCATTATGGATGGTGACCAGGTCAAAGGAATTAGCGCACTGGTAGCAAACAGTGTTGACGGAATTGTAGCTGATGCTGTTGTGGTTGTGGATTCCGAAGGAAAATTGTTATCAGATAATAAGGGAGAAGAGACTATTCTTGGTTCCACCGGGAACCAGTGGGATCTGAAAAATTCAGTTGAATCCCGTCTCCAAATAAAGGTCCAGGACATATTGGATGGTGTATTGGGATATGAAAATTCCATTGCGAAAGTATCCGTTGACTTAAATTTTGAAAAAATTGAGCGGACAACCGAAGCGTTTGATCCTGAAAAAGTTGTCATCTTGAGTGAGGAACGTCAATCAGAATCATCCTTAGGACAGGATTCTGCACAATATTCTAAGGAAAATGTTCTGACTAATTACGAATTAAATAAGACCGTTGAACATTATGTGGCACCTACGGGAGATATAAGCAGGATTTCGGTTGCAGTACTGGTAAACGGTACCTATACAGAAGAAGAGGATGAAGAGGGTAATATACAAAAAATCTATCAATCCCGAAGTGATGAAGAATTGAACCAGATTTCAAATTTGGTGAAATCTTCTGTAGGGTACATTGAGAAGAGGGGAGATGTAATCGAGGTAGAAAATATTCGGTTTGATCGTACGGCGTTTGATGAAGATATGGAATATTTTGAAAAAGCGGAAACACGGGCATTGTGGGCCAGTGTCATTAACAAAGGGTTGCTCCTCGTATCCGTATTAGTTGCATTATTTGTAATGAGAACATTATTTAAAATGACAGGTACAGAACCGGAGATGTTAGCCTTGATGGGTGAAGAAAAACCTGCTTTAGAGGAGTTACCTGATGGAGAGGATGAATTAGAAAAACTGGAAGCCGGTGAAGGTGAAGAAGAATTAACCGAAGAAGAAGTTGATGTTGAAAAACTGGAAGAATATATAGCGAAAAATAAAATAAAACCAACCGATGCATTGCGGGGCTGGTTTAGTAAATATTTGAAAGAATCAACCGGCGAAGAAGTTGAAGATGAAATAGATGAAGATATTTTTATTAAGAAATTAAGCCCCGAAGCAAGAGCCAGATTAAAAGCAAAAGATAAAATGATAGGCGCTGTCATTGATTTTGCAAAAGATAAACCGACAAATGCATCAAAATTAATTCACACATGGATAACTAAATCATGAATATGAAATCATTAATGATTGAACCATACACGTTAACGTTTGAAAATTTATCTTTAACTCAAAAAGCAGCAATGTTGTTAGTGGCAATGGGTGTCGATAATGCTTCACAAGTCATGAAAAACATGAGTGATTCTGAAGTTGAGAAGATCAGTTTCGAAATTGCTAAATTACGTGATATTCCTTCTGAAGTTCTTAGTCAGGTTATCCAGGAATTTTATGAGGTAATGATTGCCAATGAAACACTGGCACAAGGCGGATTTGAATATGCAAAAGATTTACTTGAACATGCTTGGGGTGATAAAAAATCTGACGATGTTATTAAACGATTAGAGATTGCTACTGGAATTAGTGCCTTTAGTCTTTTGGGGACTGTTGATAACAAGCGATTGCTGGAATTTCTCAGTAAAGAACATCCACAAACATCAGCCTTGATTTTATCCAATTTAAAGGTGGATCAGGCTTCTTCATTGTTGGCTGAATTATCGGAAGAAAGCAGGATTGAAATCGCTTATCGATTAGCAACGCTTGAAGATATCACTCCCGAATTAATTGAAGATGTAGAAGCAGTTTTAAGAGATCAAATCGGTGCAGAAATAACTGACGGAGATGGCAAGAAGAGTGGTGTTGAATCAACAGCAGACTTGCTAAATGCTATCGGGCAGACGGATCAGAAAATCATCCTTGATGGATTGAAACAAATAGATGAAGAGCTCTTCGATGATATTTCCTCTTATCTGTTCATGTTTGATGATATAGTTACACTTACCGATAATGCAATTCAAGCCATCAACGGTGCGGTAGATAATAAAATTTTGGCATCTGCATTGAAAGGCGCTAAAGATGATTTGAGAGAAAAATTCTATAAAAATATGTCTGAACGAGCAGGTGGAATGCTAAGAGATGAAATTGATGTACTTCCTCCAATGTCAATGAAGGATATTGAAAAATCCCAAAGTGACGTACTCCTGGCTGTATTTGATTTAGAGAGTAAAGGTGATTTATCTATTGCCAGAAGTGGTGAAGAACAAGAATTAATCTAACCACTACAGAAAAATGGAATCGTTTACCTTTGCGGTTACAAAACCCATAAATCAGTTAAATTTTAAGGGAGTTAATTACCCTTTACAAGAGAAATCAGAATTTCCAGATGATACCAACGTCATCATGGATGAACAAATGACTGCCGATGACCAAGTGGAAATCCTTGAAAAAGCCCTTGAACAAACAAGGGAAAATGCTTTTCAGGCAGGATATAAAGAGGGGAGAGAATCATCTCTCAGTGACATGGAATCTCGAATTAAGGAATTATCTTCTGATTTTACTCAATTGGTAAAGGGATTAAAAGATCAGTATAAAACACTTTTTGCCCAACAGGAGAAAATATTATTGAAATTTTCATTAAGAATTGCTGAAAAAATTCTTCAAGAGGAACTCACCCATAAAAAAGAAATCACTGAATTTCTTTCAAAAATGTTGAAAAAAATAATAACGGAAATGACAGAACAGAAGAAAATAAAGGTATATTTAAATTCGGATTGGCTGAATGAATTAAATCGTGAAGAATTTTTAAATCAAATCGATTTCCCTCTTCAGGATAAAATTCAGTTTAAGGAAGATGAAAAACTACGTCCGGGAGAGTGTCTGGTGGAATCCGAAGATTTCTTCATTGATGCGACTTTAGATCACCAACTTGAGTTGATTGAAAAACATTTAAGTCAGGAATATTTAAAATGGAATTAAGTGACTCAAAATTTGGATCTATACTGGATTCAATTGATGTGATGGATACTGTTTCTCCTGAGGGACGAATTTCTCAGATCATTGGGTTAGTCATTGAAGCCTCCGGATTGGAAGGATCTCTGGGGGAATTATGCTCAATAAGAACTAAGGACAATCGCACTATCCAAGCTGAAATAGTTGGATTTAAAGGAAACAAAGTTTTGATGATGCCTTTTGGAGAAATAATGGGAATTTCTCCCGGAAGCCCTGTATCTGTTAATCCTCAACCCATGAATATTCCTGTTGGAGATCAATTACTTGGGAGAATTTTGGATGGAATGGGTCGTCCCATAGATGGAAAAGGTCCCATAAACGGATCTGATTTACAACCTGTTTATAACGTACCGCCTAATCCGCTGGACCGACAAAGGATTACAGAAGTTATATCAACTGGAATCCGTTCCATTGATGGTTTTCTTACGTTGGGAAAAGGACAACGAATAGGGATTTTTTCCGGAAGTGGTATTGGAAAAAGTATTCTGTTGGGTATGATTTCTCGTTTTACAAGTGCAGAAGTGAATGTCATCGCACTTATCGGAGAACGTGGACGGGAAGTAAGAGAATTTATTGAAAGGGATTTAGGCCCGGAAGGCTTGAAACGATCGGTTGTGATTGTTGCAACATCTGATCAATCTGCTATGGTAAGAATTAAGGGTTCTCTAATTGCAACAGCGATTGCAGAATATTTCCGTGACAGGGGAATGAATGTCATGTTTATGATGGACTCTTTAACCCGTGTAGCTTTGGCTCAGAGGGAAATAGGATTAGCTGTGGGAGAACCTCCAACAACCAAAGGATTTACCCCATCTGTTTTCTCATTTTTACCCAGATTACTTGAACGAACAGGAGCTGGGAAAAAAGGCAGTATAACAGGTCTATATGCAGTCTTGGTTGAAGGTGATGATATGGATGATCCAATCAGTGATTCAGTTCGGTCTATCCTGGATGGACATATCATCCTTTCAAGAAAATTATCCACGAAAGGACATTTTCCGGCAGTAGATGTTTTGGAAAGTGTAAGTCGGTTATTCCCGGACATCGCTGATGAAAAACATATAAAATGTACAAGGGAATTAATAGAATTACTTTCGGAATATCGTGAAGCTGAGGATATGATTTCCATAGGTGCATATTCTAAAGGCAGTAATCTAAAAGTGGATCATGCGATTAAAATTAAATCAAAAATTGATGGATTTCTCCGACAGGGAATTAAAGAATCATCTCAATTTGAAGAGACTTTAAAATCGTTATTTGAGGTTATTGAATAAAAGCTATGGCAAAACAATTTCAATTTCCATTGGAAAAAGTTCTCGATTATAAAAGGAAAATGGAAGATTTAAGATCTGAAGAATTAAATCATTCACGAAAAAAGAAAAAAAATGAAGAAGAAAATCTTGATAGCATCGAGAAAATAAAAAATGATGTATTAAATGGCGAAAATTCTCGAGAAATAATGACGGTGAATCAACTGAATATATCTACAGACTATTTGAATCAATTAAATGATCAGATTGTGAGGGGAGAAAACCGGGTTTTGGAAGCTGAAACTGAGGTTGAAGAAAATTTGGGTCATCTTACTGAAGCATCTAAAGATAAAAAAGCAGTGGAAAAACTGCGTGAACGAAAATTAAATGAACATAAAATAGTGGAAAAAAGAAGGGAAAGAAAACAGACTGATGAAATTGCCAACCGAGGAAATCTGACAAAAAGGGAAATCAAATCATGAAAAAAATCATAATATTGATTTTAATTATTCTGGTTGTTTTGACTCTCGGTGGAGGAGCTGCCTATTATTTCTTTTTCATGAATGGTTCGGAAGAAAACCTGACCACAGAATCAGACATTAATAATCTGCTTGATTCCTTAGCAGATTCACTTCAACCCGCTACTATTACATCAGATACTGTAATAATTGTTGACGATTCGCAAAAGGAAGATTCTATAAATACCCAGGCTCTTATTGACAGTCTTAATAATCAATTATCGCTTCAAATGAATCTATTGATTGAATCGAAGTCTGAAAATGAAGAATTGAAGAATGAGTTACAATCAGCAAAGAATCAGGTCATTTCCATTAAAGGATTAGCAAAAACCTATGAATCAATGAAACCTGCTGAGATAAAACCCATTCTTGCAAATGTGGATGATGGCACGGTAATTGCTATATATAACAACATGAGTAACCGAAGTAAAAAATTAATTTTTAATGCTTTAAATCCTAAGCGGGCAGCGAAAATCACTGAATTATTAGCCGGAGTTAAAAAGGAAGGTTAATATGAATCCAGTTTTAGTTGAAATTCCTATGGATAAAAACCTAAACCAGACTTCTTCAAAGAAAACGGAAAAGTCTCTTTTTTCTGATGTGAATGCGTCTCAGTTTCAGCCAATTTTCACTCAGTTTTTAAAAGGAACAGAACTTATAGGTAAAGTCAATGAAACTCTTTTAAAAAAATTTGGTGATACATATATCGAATCGGGTTCAAAACAAAATTATTCATATTCAAAATTTGAACCGTTTCATGAGAAATCCAAACTGAATAATTCACAAAATAAAAATCAAAAGGTTATAGCAGAGAAGGGAAACCATAACCCCGTAGAGGAAAAATCTACCCCTGAAAAACCAATGACCAAAGCGAATCAATTTTCTCGAACCGAATCTAAGGGTTCATTACAATTGAAATCATTACCGGTCTCCGGTTTAAATTATAAATTACCCAATACCCAGGTGGTTAAGCCGAATTCTCTTTCTCAACCTTCATTTCAATCAATCAAAAATGTAAGCAAGGTTCAGTTAGTAAACAGAATAACTCAAATAATTCATGGGAAAATTTCTTCAATTGGAATCAAATCTGCTACATACAAGATCAATGGAGGACAATGGGGAGAACTGGAAATAAAATTGACACAAAAAAATTCCATTACAAAAGCTACCATTGTGGTAGAATCAGATTCATTGAAATCCACAATTGAAAAAATTGTCACAGAAGTGAAAGAAAATTTGAATGAAAAAGGGATGAGATTTGAATCATTTAATGTTGAAGTAGGATCAGATAAAAATAATTTTAATTATAAAAATAGTTTTACACAAAAAATATTTATTGAAACAGAACATGAAGAAACCCAAGACTCAGAACAAAATGTACTGCGTCAATTTGGTTATAACACAATTGAAGTCATAGCATAAGCAAAGAGAAATTATTATGAATGAAATAGCACTTTTCGATAAAACATTACCTGAGACCGGAATAACCGGTATGGGAAAATCAATAATGGCTAAGGATGAATTTTTAAAATTGCTGGTTGAACAATTAAAACATCAGGATCCAATGTCTCCCATGAACAGTCAGGATTTTGCCTCACAATTGGCACAGTTCAGTTCACTCGAACAATTGACTAATATGAGTGGAATGATGGAAGAAAGTATGCAGGTTGATTTAATGCTCACACAGGCAATTAACAATACCATGGCTGTAAGTTTTATAGGTAAAAGCGTTTCTGCATCAGGAGATATGATAACATACACCCAGGATGGTCCTGTTGACATTTCATTTCGATTGAACGGTCAGGCTGAAAATGTGATCGTCAATGTATTGGATGGTGCCGGAAATATAGTAAAAGGCATAGAATTAGGTGCATTGTCCGAAGGAAAACAAAGTCTGAGCTGGGACGGTAAAGATACAAATGGAGATGAAGTTCCTGAAGGCGAATATAAGGTTCAAGTTATTGCATTGGATTTCAATGGAGATCCGGTAGGTGCATTAACGATGGTCAGTGGAATTATAACCGGGATAAAATATACCGATGGGACAGCAGTATTTGTTGTAAACGATGAAGAAATTCCTTTCAGTAAAGTTTTTGAAATAACCCGTTCTGAGGATTAATTCATGAGAGTTGGAGTTTTACAAATACAAAACAATATTCATGACTTTCAACTGAATCAAGTCGGAAAATCTTCTTTTTCAAATCAGAAAACTGAACTCGGAAATTCCGAAAAAATCAATGGAACATTCGGGGAGATTCTTGACAAAAAAATTTATAATGACAATTCAATCAGTTTTTCAGAAAGGGCATCTAAAAATTTTCATAAGATCAATGGAAATCTGACTGCCGATCAAATGGATCGATTGGAATCAGGGCTTGGACGGTTAAAAGAAAAGGGAGTTATATCGGGAGTTCTGTTAATGGATTCCACAGCATTTGTACTTAATGTAAAGAACCAAACTGTAATGACAACAATTGGAAAAAATATAGTTCAGGAAAATGTGTTTTCAAATTTTGATGCCTTTGCGGTTGTATAGGAAAATGAAAACAAATTCAATACAATTAATAACGAAATTCCTTATAAATATTCGGGAATTATTTAACCAAATTTGGAGAGAAAAATGAGTTTAGACGGTCAAAATATTGATGGTTTTTCAACGGCTTTATCGGGATTGAATGCACAACAATCCAAGCTTGAAATGATTGGTAATAATATTGCCAATATCAATACAATTGGATTTAAATCATCACGGATGACATTTGCGGAACAATTCGGGTCAACCATCGGGGTTGCTTATACTCCATTTAAACAGGGGGGATTTCAATCAACAGGCAATGTTACAGACTTGGGGATTAAGGGGAAAGCATTTTTTGTCCTGGAAAAAAATGATGAACTATATTTTACCAGAGACGGAAGTTTTTCTTTTGATAAAGATGGAGTATTTGTAAATGGACAGGGATATTCTGTCCAGGGATGGGCGATCGATCCCAAAGATAATACCAAAAAAAGTAATGAACTTGGAGATATCGTCATTGACCATAATTTATTAGCGGATGCTCAAGCAACCAAAAATATCCATTTAACCGGTAATCTTAATGCAGGTTTAAAACCGGAAAATGAAGTGTGGTCAAGTGTAAGTCCTCTAACCGTCATGGATGAGGATATAGAATCATTTGCAGTTGAAGAATCAGAAATAAACAACCTGAATCAGACTGCTTCTCCTTTTCAGCCAGGTGAATCAATTCAAATTTCAGGTACTGATAGGGAAGGAAACACAGTTGCATCTTCCTTTATTTTTGGTGATGCTTATGATGGAACGACCATTGGAGATCTTGTGAATAAAATAAATGATGCATTTGGGAATGATGCCACCGTTCAAATACTGGATGGGAAAATAATACTCACTGATTTAAAACCCGGGGAAAGCAAAACATCAATAAATATAGTTTCGGAAGAACAAAATACAGGAGAAATTGAATTCCCGGGATTTGCAAATATTACATTAGGATATATACCAAAAGTCACAACATCAATGGTCATATATGATTCCCTTGGTAAAGCTCATGAATTAACAGTTCAATACGAAAAAACCATTAACACCGGTGAATGGAAGGTGATGATTGAAGCGAATGGTTCAGAAACAGTCTTAAGCGGTGGATCCGGAACTCTGACTTTTGATGAAAATGGACGTTTCCTCAGCTTTGATTATGCTGATGAATCATCTGAATTTGTATTGGATCCGGGGAATAACACTTCACAATTAAATATCAACTTCAATATGGATTCTCATGAAGGATTTACCGGATTAACTCAATTTGATTCTGTGTCGAATCTATCCCTAAGATCCCAAGATGGAAATCAGGCTGGTGCTCTCATGGGATTTATTGTGGATGAAGGCGGAATCATAAAAGGAACTTTCACTAATGGAGAAATTTTAGATTTAGCTCAAATTGGTACAACTATATTCCAAAATGACAGCGGTTTAAGAAAAGTAGGTGGAAGTTTATACATGGAAACGAAGGAGAGCGGACCATCGGATGTGAAAATTTCTGATGAAAATGCTTCTTTAATTGAGTCAGGAGTTTTAGAAATGTCCAATGTGGACTTGGCTGACCAATTTACTCAAATGATCGAAGCTCAAAGAGGATTTCAGGCAACATCTAGAGTCGTGACGACATTAAATGAAGTCATGAATGAAGCCTCCAGATTAATTAGATAAAACATTTTATAAATCAATAATCAATACACATTATGGAAACATTATTATCACAAGAAGAAATAGATGCTTTATTAACGGATGTCTCCGAAGAAGGAGGAGCTCATCCCCAAAGCGAAGATTCAAAGAGAAAAATATGGATGTATGATTTTAAACAACCGAATCTGGTTCATAAAGATCAAATTAGAATATTAGATAGTCTCCACGACAATTTAGTGAAAAACCTCAGTGTGTATTTGTCTGAACAATTACGAATGATCGTGGATATGAAATTGGTAACGGTTGACCAAGTTCGATATGGTGATTATGTGAGGTCCATATCCTCACCGGGAGCAC
>CAZSIH010000031.1:0-19436 GCA_964606925.1 uncultured bacterium | reverse complement strand
CACCTTCAACAAACTATAATGGTACAGCTTCTGTAACGGTAACTGTGAGTGATGGGTTTTTGAGTGATGATGAAACATTTACATTAACAGTGACTCCTGTGAATGATGCACCTACAATCGGTTTACCTGACAGTTTATCATTTCTGGAGGATGGTAGTTTGTCCATGGATTTTAGTGGTTATATTTCAGATTTAGATGGAGATGAGCTTTCCTTATCAGTCAGCGGAAATGTAAACGTAAGTGTAGAAATCATCGGTTATGATATCACTCTTGGTGCAACTCAGGATTGGAATGGAACAGAAATGCTCACATTTACAGTTGATGATTCCCAGGGGAGGGCAATTGCATCTGACGATGTCACGATAAGTGTATTGCCGGTGAATGACCCTCCCACAATTGTTGAAATTGAGGATCAATCAACTCCTGAAGAAGTTCCCTTTTCATTACTTATTATCACGAATGATATTGATGGTGATTCACTTATTTTATCAGCAGTAAGCAGTGATTCAGGAAATGTAATTGCTGAAATTGACGATTTGAATCTGATTCTCATTCCTGCATTGAATTATAATGGTACCGTTACAATCTCTGTCACGGTTTCCGATGGTGAATTTACCGAAACAACCACTTTTATTTTAATAATCATTCCGGTGAATGATCCTCCTCTTCTTGAAGAAATAATCAATATGGAAGTTTTTGAAGACCAGACAGTTGAAATTCCTTTAATAGCTGAAGATTTAGATGGAGATGATTTAATCTTTAGTGCCCAAAGCGGTGAACCTCAAAATGTTTCTCTGGTAATAACTGGGAACAATCTGGAAATTTCTCCTGCGGAAAACTGGTTCGGTCTCGTAAATATTTCAGTAATTGTTTCCGATGGAGTCCTCACTGATTCTCAAGAGTTCGAGTTGAATGTGATTCCTGTAAATGATCCTCCAACTGCGGAAGATGTTACAGTCAACGTAAATGAAGACAGTCAGGTATTTATTCCTGTCTCCGGAACTGATGTTGATAATGATTCCCTGCAATTTGAAATAACCAATACCCCTGATTTTGGCGGATTAGGACCTTCATTTTCAATACCTTTACAGATTACTGCAGATAATTATTCCCAGGTATTAGTGGTGGGATATTCACCGTTTGCCAGTGATGATTTTGATGATGGGTTTGATCAATACGCCCCTCCGGCACCGCCTCCGCCTTCAGTAGATGCAGCAATTGGATGGAATGGAGATCGTTATTATTCTCAATTAGTTGCAGGAACACAAGCCGATGTAACACTCCATGAATGGACAATCGAATTACAATTTTCCGAAGACTCACCGGTAACTATTACCTGGGATAATAGTGAGTTTTCTGCTCAGGGACAATGGTCTATACAGGACGCATTCGGGGGAATGATTCTTGATATAGACATGAATGTCCAAAATTCTATCTTTGTCTCAAACCCTGCATTGACCCAATTAACATTATCGTCAATTCCTGATGATTCATGGAAATGGACTTATTCCCCGCAAGCAGATTTTAATGGCGAGGATGCCCTCACTTACCGGACATTTGATGGTGAATTATATTCAGGACAAGGAACGGTGTTAATTGATATTCAACGTGTTAATGATCCACCGTTAATTGAGGATATCCCAGATCAGGAAATCAATGAGGATACTCAGTTTATTTACTCATTGAATACGGATGATCCGGATGGTGATGACCTTTCTGTTACTGCTGGAACAGATAATCCTGCACTAGAAGTGGAAATTATACAAAACATTTTAAGAATTACTCCACTTCAGGATTGGTTTGGTTTTGGCGTGATTACCGTATCCGTATCCGATAATTTCCTTTCAGATTCTGTTTCGTTTTTATTGACTGTGAATCCGACAAATGATCTTCCCACGATTGACTTGCCCGATACAGATATTCGGGATGATTTCACATTTCCGGAAGACAGCAGTCTGGTGAAGGATTTTTCCATTTATGTTTTTGATGCTGATGGAGATGATTTGATCCTAAATGCATTGGGAAACCAATTTGTAAATGTTGAAATTAATGGGCTAATCGTTACTTTGACATCTGATAGAGACTTTAACGGTTCTGAAGTCATTATTTTTACCGTTGATGACGGGAGCGGTTTCATAACTGCTTCGGATGACGTTACCGTTATAATTACTCCGGTTAATGATGCTCCTCTACTACCGGAAATTTCTGCACAGGAAACAGACGAAAACCAGATTTTAATACTGCCCATTCTCGGCGAAGATGTGGATGGAGATGAATTAATTTATGAAGCAGTGAGTTCCATGGATGAGGTCACAACAAAAATGGTAATCAATCAGCTGATAATTACGCCGGATGAAAATTGGAACGGGGTGACAGAAATAACCGTAACCGTAAATGACCATTTCCTTTCGGATACCGTTTCATTTTCCCTGACCGTTTTGCCGGTGAACAACATTCCTGAAATCTCAAGTATGCGGCTCACAACTTTAGAGGATGAATCCTTACCCATTACATTTTCAGGCTCCGATATAGATGGGGATGTACTTACATTTGAAATCGTAGATTATCCGGAACATGGATCAATTACAGACGAAATTTTTGTCCCTGAAGAAAATTTTAACGGAACGGACATTTTTAGTTATGTTGCATTTGATGGTGAAGCCTATAGTGAATCTGAAGCTGTAATGATCACAATTTTACCCGTTAATGATGCACCCATACTTTCAAATATCGGAGCGCAATCAGTTGATGAAGATTATACATTTAATTTTTCATTAACCGCTGAAGATGTGGATGGAGATCTGCTGAGTTTTGAGTCTTTTACTTTTGATTCCAATATTACAATCAAAATTAGTGATTCAGAATTGATTGTCATTCCCAATCCTGATTGGAATGGTGAGGCAAATATCACTGTGATTGTAAGTGATGGGTTTTTAACGGATAGTGAATCCTTTACTTTGACCATAATTGCAATTAATGACCCACCGGAAGCTCTCAATGTGGCAGTGTCACCTGCATTACCGTTGGAAACAGATGAATTGACAGTTTCCTATTTCTATTTTGACCTGGAAAATGATTCTGAGTCCGGTACCCAAATCCAGTGGTACAAGAATGGAGTTGAGCAATCAGATTATTTCAATCAATCTACCGTTCCATCCACTGAAACTGAATGTGATCAGGTTTGGCAATCCGTGGTTACTCCCAATGACGGAATCGATAACGGAGTATCTGTCAATTCAAATAGTGTCACCATCTGCGGTACGAACAGTCCACCGGTTTGGTCAGATATTCTTCCCGTAAATATCAATGAAGACAGCGGAGGGGAAAATGAATTCAGCATGGCAAATTATGTGACAGATGAAGAACAGGCATTGGTGCAAATGACCTTCAATGTAGAAAACAACTCAGACAGTAATAACTTAGATACTGAGTTTATCGGCAGCACTCTTATTCTCACAACGCTTACTGAAAATTATTTTACATTGACTCCAATTACTCTTTCCCTGAGTGTGAACGATGGAGAATATACGGTCTCATCAGAAATGGATGTTTATATCCTTCCGGTAAATGATGCTCCCGTTTTGAGTACCGTTGAAGATCAGTCAACTAATGAGGATATTTCTTTAACAATATCTCTGTCTGCCGATGATGTGGAAAATGACCCCTTAACCTATTCCGCTTTGAGTGAATATCCGGATTTTATCTCTGTCACAATAGAGGACACGGAATTATTACTTACCCCTGCTGAGAATTTCTTTGGTGACGTGAATATTAATGTATCTGTTTCCGATGGTGAGTTTACCGATAGCGATGTATTTATCTTAACGGTCACTCCAGTGAATGATGTACCGGTGATTCAATTACCGGACGAATTGGGATTTGACGAGGATGAATCTTTGATTTTGGATTTTTCAGGTTTTCTGGAGGATGTAGACGAAGATACGCTCAGTCTAAGTTCTGGGGGTTCCGAAAATATCAGTGTGAATATTGAAGGATTTACTGTGAATTTTATGTCCTCCTTAAATTGGTTTGGTACCGAAATTGTAGTTTTTACAGTTGATGATTCCCAAGGCAGGGCAATTGATTCGGACAGCTTGTTGGTAAACGTTTTTCCGGTAAATGATGCTCCTGTGCTCTCACCAATCGGAAACATGGAGATGTTGGAGGATTCAATTTTAACAGTCCCTGTTTCCGGATTGGACGTAGAAAACGATGAATTGACATTCACCGCATTTAGTGAAAACCCAGGTTTTGTATCTGTAGAAATTTTGAATTCCCAAATAGTGATTACTCCATCGGAAAATTACTTTGGAAACGTAAACATTAATGTAACCGTTTCTGATGGAGAATATTCAGACAGCGAAGTATTCACCATAAATATTTTACCGGTTAATGATCCACCAACGATCGATTTACCCGACCTATTCAATTTTCCGGAAGACGGTACCTTAACTGAAAACTTCATTAATTATCTTAATGATGTTGACGAGGATGAATTAACCCTCAGTTCTGCAGGGGGAGAAAATGTATCGGTTGAAATAGACGGATTTTTTGTCACCTTTAGTTCTGTTTTGAACTGGTATGGGACTGAAAATATCATTTTTACCCTAGATGATTCTCAGAGCAGAGCAGTAGATACAGATAGCTTGGAAATTTCCATAATCCCAGTAAATGATGCTCCTGAACTCAGTCCAATAGGTCCGCAGGAAACGAATGAAGACACTCCTTTGACAATTCAATTGGAAGGAATTGATGTGGATGGAGATGATTTAGAATACTCTGCTTCCAGTGACAATCCACAATATTTAAATGTTGAGTTGAATGACGACTTGCTTATTCTCACACCGGTAACTGATTTCAATGGAAATGTTATCGTTAATGTTTCAGTTTCTGATAATGAATATTCAGACAATGAAATTTTTACCCTAACCGTCCTGCCGGTGAATGATGCTCCGGTTTTAGCGGAAATAGAAGAACAGAATACTGCAGAGGACACCCCGCTGACACTGACCCTTTCAGCTACAGATATAGATGGAGATGATTTAACATACAGTGCATCATCAGACAATGAAAATGTCATCGTTATTGTAGAGGGAAACAATCTCACGTTAAATCCCTCTGAGAATTACAATGGGTCGGTTTTAGTAACCGTTATGGTACATGATGGTTTTTTAAGTGATGATGAAACATTCACATTAGTTGTATCACCTGTGAATGATGCTCCGGATTTGGATTTGATCGGTGACCAACTCACCAATGAAGATGAGCCGTTATCATTGGTTTTGTCAGCTCTGGATGTAGATGGAGATAATGTAAATTATGATGTTTCCAGTGGAAATCCTGAAAATGTAACTACACAATTAACCGGGAATGAATTGACCCTCATACCGTCAGAAAACTATTTTGGGGAAGTTGAAATACACGTAATTGTCAGTGATGCTTTTCTAACGGATGAGGAGACGTTTACTTTAACGGTTCTCCCTGTGAATGATCCACCGGTAATAGACCAAATTCCAAATCAGGTTACACCGGAAGAAGTTTCTCTAACCGTGGCAATTTCTGCATCTGATATAGAAAATGATTATTTATATTTTGATGCATGGACTCAAAATCCATCTTTTTTAGTTCCGGTAACAATAGATGAGGGGAACCTTACAGTAACCCCAGACTTGAATTTTAACGGTACAACAGAAGTATTCATTTTAGTTCATGATGGAGAATTATCTGATACAACAATGTTTATCTTAACAGTGACACCGGTGAATGATTCTCCGGTCATAGAACTACCGGATAATTTCATATTTAATGAGGATGAATCATTATTCTTGAATTTTGATGAGTTCGTACAGGATGTGGACTTTGATACTTTGACTTTGACTGTTTCCGGTAACACATTTATTTCAGTTGATATTGATGGTTTAACCGCAGAAATAAGTGCAGAACCGAATTGGTATGGATCAGAGGTTTTGACTTTTACAGTAAACGATTTGCAGGGTAGGGACATTGATTCAGATTCAGTAGAAATAATTGTCAATCCCGTAAATGATTCCCCGGAATTCACCAGTATTCCTGTTTTGGAAGCAATGGAAGATCAATTCTACAGTTATACGATGACCGCAGAGGACGTTGACATCAGTGATGAATTAATATATGGATTTTCAGATTTACAAGATTGGCTCAGTTTTGACGGAGTAAATACAGTTAGTGGAATTCCATTGAATGAAAATGTTGGGGAAAATCCAATAACACTCACGGTTAGTGATGGGATTGAAACAGTAGAACAATCATTTTCGATTTCTGTATTGAACACAAATGATCCCCCGGTTTTCACAAGTGTTCCCATAACGGAAACAAATGAGGATGAATTATACCTATACATCATGACTGCAGTTGATGAGGATATGGGCGATGAATTAACATTCTCTGCTCTAATGCTACCGAATTGGCTGACATTTGATAATAATTCAATAATAACAGGAACTCCATCTAATAGCAATGTTGGTACACATAATGTTGATCTGACTGTAAGTGACGGGGATACATCCATCCATCAGGAATTTTCTATTTTGGTTCATAATGTAAATGATGCCCCTGTAATAATTCCTATTCAAAATCAATCTATAAATGAAGATTCATTGTTGACATTGGTCATCGAATTTTCAGATGCAGATGGTGATTCTCTAATAATGACAGTTGAAATTGATGATATAAATATTTCAGCGAACTTGATTCAAAATGAATTAACTTTGATCCCAACTCCAAATTGGTATGGGTCAACGCTTATAACCATATCTGTTTTTGATGGATGGATTTCCGTATCAGAGACATTCCTTTTCACAGTATTGCCGGTTAATGACCTGCCAAGTTTTAACCTAAGTGAGACTCAGGTTTCATTGATTGAAGATTTCACCAATCCTTATTTTATCATGATTTTGAATCCATTTGATGTAGATGGTGATGACATAACATTCAGCCATTCCGGTGAGGAGTTATCTTGGATTAATATCTCAATTTATCCCAGTACCGAAACGATTATTTTTACTTCCGTCCAGGATAGTAGTGGAACCGATTCAATTATAATCACTGCAGATGATGGACAAGGCGGAGTTCTCTCTCATGATATTTTAATTGATGTCATTCCTGTAAATGATATTCCTATAGTTGATGCAGGAAATGATATAACCGTGAATGAAGGCGTGGAAATCTTTTTAGATGGATATGGTTTTGACATAGAGGGAGAAGTCGAATTTCTGTGGACGTCTGAAAGTGATGATATTGTATTTAGTGATCCAACAGATCCACAGTCTTCCTTTACATCTCCTGAAGTTTATGTTGATTCTGAATATTGGTTTACATTGACTATAACAGATTCAAGTGGTATTCAGGTTTCAGATTCGATCTCTGTCTTGGTTCTAAATTTAGAGGAAGCTGATATGGTGGATTTACAATCTGGTTGGAACCTCATGTCTTTTGATGTTGTGATTGATAATCCTGCACCGGAAGCTATTTTTGAAGAACAGATTTCGAATGATAATCTCATCTATGTGACGGGATTTAACCAGTACGGTTCAAACTTCTTTGATCCTTTTGGTTCACCGTCTTTTAATACCCTGCTAACCCTGGACACCGGGAGAGGATACTGGGTCAAGGTATATGATCAGGCACTGACGACACAAATCGGCTATCCAATTGTACCAGATTATTCCGTTCAACTGATAGAGGGATGGAGCATCATTGCCTATTGGTTCCAGCAGAATATGACACCAGAAGATGCATTTACTGAATTAATTACTGATAGCACTCTTGTGTATGTCACCGGTTTTGGAGAGGATGGCGCTACATTTTACAATCCCACTGGTGATTCCCCACTCAATACTCTTACTGCATTGGAAAATGGTCATGGATATGCGATAAAAGTGAATGAAGAAATTAACGATTTTGTATATCCGCTTCCGTCAGGGGTTTTAGCAAAACAACTTGTATTGGATATCAATCAGTCTATTGTTAAAACAAATAATTTCATGTTTATAAATGGAAATGCAGTGTTTGAAAACCTGACCTATGCAGAAGGTGATAATATTGATATTTTAACGGAAAGCGGATTATTAATTGGTGAAATGGAGATATTGGCAAATGGGAAGTTGAGAACCGGAGCCGTTTATGGTGATGATCCAACTACGGAGGAGGTGGATGGAGCGGAATTTGACGAAGCTCTGGTTTTTATGTATAAAAATCATGAATCAGATCCTGTTGATATTCCTTTTATCGGTGGCATGGAATTAAGAAAAATACATTTGATGTTTCGCAATATTCCCGCTGAATTTGGTTTGATGCAGAACTATCCGAATCCCTTTAATCCGATAACGACTATTCGGTTCAATTTACCTGAGGACAAATTTGTTAAATTGAATATATTTAATATGTTGGGAAAAGAAATAGTTGAGTTAGTTAATGATGATCTAAAGGCAGGACATAAAAAGATCAAATGGGATGGAATGGATAAAAACGGGAATTTGGTGAGTGGCGGAATTTATTTTTATCGATTAAAAGTCGGTTCGTTTGAACAGACAAGAAAAATGATTTTATTGAAATAATTTGGGTAAACCAAGGGAGTCCTTATGCCGAAACCAAAAATATACCAGAAATCTCCGTTTGTTATGAAAACAGAATGTAAAAATTATGCCTGGTGTTCATGCGGGCAGTCCCAAAATCAACCTTTTTGCGATGGTAGCCATAAAGGGACTGAGTTTTCTCCAATTGTCTTAAAAATAGATGAAGAAAAAAATGTCGCATGGTGCGGATGTAAACAATCGGGAAATAAACCGTTTTGTGACGGGACTCATTCAAAGTTATAAACTTTTACATAAATTCAAATATACTGTTAGTCATGAATCCTTTATTGTCCGCTTCAAGTGTGTCTTTTCATTGAAATTTAAGTTTCAATAAATGTTGTAGTTCTTGATTCCAGATCATAAGACAAGGGAAATTTGGAGCAGGTTTTTAGAATTCTTTCCATCAATTCACTCTGAATGAAAAAAGTTTATATCATTATAGGTTTTGTATTATTGATTTCCTTGTGCGGATTTTTAATTATTCAACAAATCAATAAGCCCAGAACTATGTTCACACTTATCTCACCGGAAAAATCAGGTGTTAAGTTTATAAACCATTTACCTGTGAATCTAATGTCGGATGAGAATGTTCTCTCATACCAATATTATTATAATGGAAGTGGAGTCGCTATTGGAGATATAAATAATGACGGGTTGCCCGATATTTACTTAACAGCAAACAAAAAAAAGAACAGACTATATTTAAATAAAGGTAATCTGGTTTTTGAAGATATTACAGATAAAGCTGGAGTTGGAACCAAGAGATTTTCCACCGGATCTTGTTTTTCTGACGTGAATCAAGATGGATTCCTGGACCTGTATGTTTGTAATTCCGGTCCGTATAAAAAACCGATAAATTTAGAAAATCAATTGTTCATCAATCTTGGGAACGGAAAATTCATTGACAAGGCAGAGGAATATGGAGTCAACGATTCCAATCATTCCACCCAGGCAGCATTTTTTGATTACGATTCAGATGGCGATTTGGATCTTTACGTTATGAATCATTCGGTTTATTTCAGAATAAATCTGGGTAAAGTTTTTGAAATGATAAAAGACGAAAATACTCTCAGAAAAGTGAGTGGTAAATTGTATGAAAATAAAAATGGAAAGTTTACTGATGTGACGAAAAAAGCAGGATTATTGGCTCATTCCTATGGACTTGGATTATCTGTCAGTGACATAAATAATGATGGTTTTCCTGATTTGTATATTGCAAATGATTTTACGATTCCGGATTTTTTCTATATAAATAACGGAAATGGTACTTTTACGGACAAACAGAAAGAACTCACCAGACAAATACCCTGGTTTGGTATGGGTTCTGATATTGCAGATATCAATAATGACGGTTTGTTGGATATTGGTGTCTTGGATATGGCTGCTAATGATCATATCAGAAGCAAAACTTTAATGGCTGCCATGAGTCCCACAACTTTTTATACTTTAGTTGAGAAACTTGGATATCAATATCAATATATGTTCAACTCCTTCCAATTGAATAATGGGAATGGAACCTTCAGCAATATTGGTAATTTAACCGGAACTGCAAAAACTGACTGGAGTTGGTCTGCCCTGTTTGCAGATTTTGATAATGACGGTTATAAAGATTATTTCGTTACCAATGGATTCAGGAAAAATACTCTGGATAATGATTTCCAGATTGAAATAAAAAATATGAAGAACAAATATCCAAATGGGATTCCACTGAATGCAAGAAAAATAGTTTATCGTTTGATGCCTGAAATAAAACTTCCTAATTATCTGTTTCTGAATAAGGGACAATTAAAATTTGAAAACGTCGCAGAAAAAATAGGTTTGGGAGAACCATCTTTTTCAAATGGAGCCAGTTATTCAGATTTGGATTTGGATGGCGATTTGGATTTGGTCATCAATAATGTTGATCAGGTTGCTTTTCTTTACAGGAATAATACCAGTGAAGCACAATGTAATAAATTCCTGAGAATTGACCTTCATGACAAAACCAATCAATCAAATTTTTATAATGCTAAGGTAACTGTGTTTAATGGAAATAAATTACAACTGCAGGAATATTCACCAACACGGGGATATAAATCTGCTGTAGAACATGTTTTGCATTTTGGTTTTGGTTGTGACACTGAAATTATAGACAGTGTGGTGGTAAAATGGATTGATGGGAAAACTAAAAAATTAAGTAATGTTCCAACGAATCAAACTTTGAAAATTTCAAAGAATAATGCTCTGCAGAAATCTTTAACCAAAAAATCTGTTAAATCCCTGTTTCATGAAGTTGATCCAACTAAATATGGGATAGATTTTATACATAAAGAAAACGATTTTGATGACTTTGACATTGAGGGACTCCTTCCCCACAGGCAATCTCGTCTTGGTCCGTTTGCTTCTGTTGGAGATATTAATCAAGATGGATTGGATGATATATTTATTGGTGGCGCTTCCGGTCAGGGAGGGAAGATGTTTATACAAAAAGCAAACGGGAAATTCACACCTTCAAATTCACAACCGTGGGATGAAGACCGGTTGTCAGAAGATATGAATTCACTGTTTTTTGATTATGACAATGATGATGATTTGGACCTCTATGTCGTCAGCGGAGGAAGCGGTGAATTTGAAATCGACTCTTGGGATTTGCAGGACAGGATATATGAAAATGATGGATCGGGAAATTTTACCAAATCAAAAAATATTCTTCCTAACATGTTAACAAGCGGACAGCAGGTAAAAGCTGCTGATATAGATTTAGACGGCGATTTAGATTTATTTATTGGAGGGAGAGTGATCCCGGGGAAATACCCATACAGCCCTGAAAGCTTCCTCCTTATAAACAATGATGGTATTTTTACGAATGAAATTGATAAATGGGCTCCCCAACTTAGTGAAATTGGTTTAGTCACAGATTTCCTTTTTACCGATTTTAATAAGGACGGTATGATTGATTTAATTGTTGTGGGTGAATGGATGTCTGTTTTCATGATGGCAAACACAGGAGAAGAATTTATAAATAGATCTAAAGAATTCCAGGTTGATGATCTGAGAGGATGGTGGTACAGTATTGAAGAAGGTGATTTCAACTTGGACGGGATCCCAGACTATCTTCTTGGAAACATTGGAAAAAATATAAAATTTAAAGCATCTAAAAAAGAACCTTTTCATATTTACACAAATGATTTTGATGATACAGGGGATCAGGATATAGTCCTTAGCAGTTATTACAAGGGTCGTTTAGTCCCTTCCAGAGGAAGAGAATGTTCTTCCGGAGAAATGCCTTTTATTACCGATGTGTGCAAGACCTACGAGGAATTTGCAAATGCATCAATTGAAGACATTTTTGGTACAGAAAAGCTGATTCAGGCAAAACATCTGGAAGCAAATATATTTGAATCTATTTTGCTTCTCAGCAGTTCAAATGGGAAATATGAAAGGAAATCATTAAATATAGAAGCACAAATGTCTCCTGTAAATCGATTTGTTGTGAAGGATATCGATGGAGATGGATTTGAGGATATAGTATTAGGAGGAAATATGTTTCATACAGAAGTTGAAACTCCAAGATATGATGCCGGCAGAGGACTTTTTTTAAAAGGAAATGGAATAGGTGAATTTGAAGCTCTGCCTGTTTTGGAAAGCGGGATTTATATTCCTGGAGATGTGAAAGATATTGATTTTCTGATCGTCAATGGAAATCAGGCATTGTTTGTGTGCAATAATAATGAAACACCTCAGATATTTATTAAAAATTAGGTGATGTTACTAATCTTGAATTTCTAAAAGTGCATCAATTATCCCCTTGATGTCATTTTCCGGAAATCCCGGTGTCAGATTTAATTTAGTATAATAAAAACCATCTTTATCCAAAAAGAATAAATCCCTGTCTTCCGGGCACCATGATTCCCATACTTTTGATTCTTCATTATCTTTAACGTAGGGTAAAATTCTGTTTTCTATGATTGGATCTATCTGGGTTCCGTCGTTTTTACCGACCCCTAATATCCGTAAGTCAGATTCGTTACTCCCATAATCAAAAAAAAGTGAATTAAGAGAACCGAACCGGTTCCTGCACGTTCCTCACGTTTCAGAATAGGGGAAATAATATAAAGTAACTTTACCATTAAAAAATTGCGGGCCAATATCCCCACCATACGTTTCAGAAGCAGGATTCAAGTCATTCAGTGAAAATGTAGGTTCATTAGGTGGATTGCATGATGATGTGTCATTTAGACCACAACTTGATACCAGCAATAGAAATAATGTAATGGGTATGAGTGATGAAAATCTCATTCGTAAAATTACGACCGAATAAAAATAAGGTGAAATTTTTGTTTTTAAGCTATCTTAACAGAGATTTTTTCAGTCGAATATATTCACGTTCATTCAATCCGTTAGTTTTGAGGATTAAGGATAACAGGTGAAGTGGAGTCTCAATTTGATTGGTTTTTTGTATGGAGCATCTTTTCCATTTTTTTATTGTGTGACCTTTTGCACGGTCATATTCTCTTTTAGTGATCAGTCCGTTTATCCTCATTTCATTCAGGGAGTATAAATGTTGTATCATTGATTTCATCTTGTTTTCCGGAGAGAAAATTCTTATTTGTTTTTGATTCTTTAGTCCGCAGAAGATAGCTTTATTTGACCTTATTTTATATTGATGCGTATTAACCTTTTTTACTTTATTCCAATTTCCAAAAATATTCGGATTCCATTGAAGATTCGTTTTGGGTGGATGAGGATTTCCGAATAAAAAAGTGAGAATGGAAATAATTGTGATGCTGAATTTGAACATGTCTTATACTCCTTTACCTGTTTTGATGAATACAAATTGAAAAAGTTAAGTAAATTTACATTTTCTGCTACATTCACTTTTTTAAAATGAAGAAAATGACCTAAATTCCTCCTGTTAATTATATTATTAATGGATCAATCTGACCCTTCGGAACCTCCGCTTCTAAATTCTTTTTTATTTTTACATAAAAATTCCCGGGTATTTCAATTTTGAATATCCTGATTTTTTATTTTCTATTGGCATTGGGTGTGTCCTTTTTATGCTCCCTTTTAGAATCAGTCATTTTATCTATTTCCCGCACACATATTGCTGTTTTAGCTAAAGAGGGAAGAAAAAAAAGTGCCCTCATCCTTGAAACTCTGAAGGGAAATATCAATCGCCCCCTCGCCGCAATTTTAACCGTAAATACCATTGCAAACGTAGTAGGGGCAGCGGGAGTAGGTGCGGAAACCCTGCGGATACACGGGAGTCAGTGGGTTGCAATTGCAACAGCAATCCTGACCTTTTCAATATTGATATTTTCTGAAATAATTCCTAAAACCCTTGGGGCAGTATACTGGAAACGATTATCAGGATTTACTGCATATTCCATTCAGGGACTGATTCTGATTACATTTCCTCTTGTATATTTATCCGAATGGTTTTACAGTTTGGTAGGAAAGAATGGACAGGAGCAAAAAGTATCCCGGGAAGAAATGATCGCCATGGCAGAAATGGGAGAGGATGAAGGGACGATTGGGGAAAAAGAAGGTGATATTATTGAGAACCTGCTTAATTTACGGGAAGTCAAAGCAGAAGAAGTCATGACACCTCGTAATGTTGTATTTGCACTGAAAATGGACCAGACAGTGAGGGATGTAGTGGATAAACATTCTCCCATTGCCTTTTCACGAATTCCAATTTTTGAAAAAGATCTGGATACGGTTATCGGATTTGTCCATCGGTATGATCTGGTGAATAAACAGGCTGAAGATAAATTTGACATTACCATGAATGAATTGCTGGATCCAATCCATACAGTAAAAGAAAGTGAATCTGTAGCATATATTCTGGACGAATTTGTCCGAAGGCGACAGCAGATATTTCATGTTGTAGATGAATTCGGGACGACCACAGGAATCATTACATTGGAGGACGCTATCGAGACTTTATTAGGTGTTGAGATTGTGGATGAACACGATTCTGTGGTGGATATGAGAAAACTTGCATCCGAAAAGTGGCGACGGGAACAAATAACCGATAATTGATGGGAAATAAGTTCTGATTGATTGGAGATTGATGGTAAATCGGGTAAATTCGCCGACCAAATTTTAAGGAGATATAAATAAAATGGCTAAGAAACAATTAAGTTTTGCAGAGAAAGCAGCTAAGAAAAAGCAGAAATCTGACGTAAAATATGTAAAATATGTGAACAGCGTACGTTCGGAGAAAACCGGACAATGGCGATTTAATGAAAGAATGATTGGATTACATGGCGGAGAATCATTGGATGCTGCCCTCAAACGAATTGAAGAAGAAAAAAAATTACTGAATATTGAATTACCTGATCCTGAACAGGCACAGGTTGAAACAGAAAAAGAAGAAAGCTCTTCTCATGTTGAATCCGCTGAGATCGAAAAAGGTAAAGATTCTGTTGAAATTATAGCGGATGAGGAAAAAACCAAAGAAACCGATTCAGTAGAAAGTGAAGAAACAGCAGTAATACATGCAGAGGATTCTGAAAAAGTTGAAGAAACTCCGGAAGAATCCACAGAAGTGGCGGTTGAAGATGAATCTCATGAAACGGAATCAGATGTTGAGGATGTTGAGGAAGTTGAAGAGGGTGATTCTTCTGAAACAGCAGAAAATGAATTTATTGTAAAAGAGAAAGAACCTGAAGGAGCAGATGCGAAGGAAGATGACACTCCTGAAAGTGAAAATGCTGTTGAATCTGATTCGACTAAACAAAAAGAAAAAGAATAACCAATTGGAGGGGTGGCAGAGCGGCTGAATGCACCGGTCTTGAAAACCGGCATGTCCTATGGGCATCGGGGGTTCAAATCCCTCCCCCTCCGCTGTTTACATTTCCCTTCATTTGGAAAGACGTCAGATTTTTAATAATTTTATTCAGGAGAGGTGGCCGAGCGGCTGAAGGCGCACGCTTGGAAAGCGTGTTTCCGAGCAATCGGAACGCGGGTTCGAATCCCGCCCTCTCCGCAATTTTACGTATTTACTAAGATTAGGGAATCCAGTATTTCAATCATTACCTCTGAATCAGTACTGGTTACAAGCTCCTGCCGAATTTTTCCGGCACCTTCAAATCCTTTAATATACCAACCAAAATGTTTTCGCATGAGGTTTGTACCAATGTGTTTTCCTCGGGTTTGAATGAGTAATTCAAGATGGCGACGACAAGTATTTACTTTTTCTTCGATAGTGGGATTTTCCGGAAGGGGAGAACCATTCAAATGCGCAAGGGATTCTTTGAAGAACCATGGATTTCCAAGTGCTGCCCTGGCTACCATCACCGCATCACATCCGGTTTTGACAAACATTTTTGAAACATCGTCTGTTGTTTTAATATCGCCATTACCAATGACTGGAATGGACACTGCATCTTTCAATTCTTTTATTAATTCCCAATTGGCATTCCCTTTATAACTTTGTTTTGTGGTTCGAGGGTGCAGTGCAATGGCTTTCACTCCAAGTTTTTCCAGTCTCGGTCCCGCTTCAGTAGATACAAGGTTGTCACTATTCCAACCGGAACGCATTTTAACGGTTACGGGTAATTTCGGAACTGCTTCTACCACAGCAGAAGTGATATCATCCATTAAACAAAGATCTTTCAGTGCCGCAGAACCGGCGCCTTTTTTGGTCACTTTAGGAACAGGACAACCGTAATTAATATCGATAATATCCGGTTGGAATCTGTCTGCCACCATTCTTCCGGCTTTTGACATCACCTCTGGAGAATCCCCGAATATTTGAATGCCGATAGGACGTTCAGTTTCAGTAAACCGGATCATATCCAGAGTTTTTTCATTTTCACGAATGATTCCGTGTGCAGAGACAAATTCTGAATACACAACACCTGCTCCCATTTCCTTACACAAAATTCGGAAAGAATGATCCGTTACTCCTGCCATGGGTGCCAAAAAAACCGGGATATCAATATTGAGATTCCCAATTTTTACCGGGTTAATCATTCAGACCAATCTTCCTCATACAACATGTAAATTGAATTTTTCATTCCCAATTGTTCATAAATCTTTCGGGCAGTTTTATTATGGGAATCCACATACAGCCTGAGTCCCACAGCGCCCATTTTTTTGGCTCTCTCTAAAACATGTTGATGGAGAGAGGAGTAAACGCCTTTTTTTCGATATTCTTTTTGTACAAAAACAGATTGGATCCACCAGAAATATCCGTTTCTCCAATCAGACCATTCTCTTGTGATCATGAGTTGCCCGGCGTTTTGATTGTCAATTTCAGCCAGATAATACCAGCCCAAGTTTGGGTTATTTAATAGCTCATTAACTCCATTATGAATTGTGTTGTATGCCAATTTCTTTTTTTCAGTTTCCTGAGCCATTTTAATATTGTTTGAAACTATTAACTCAAGGTCGGTAATATCCCCTAATCGGATAATATTATTATTTAAACTTTCCATTTTATTCACAGTTTTAATAGATTAAATTCGGCGTCAAAATTTATGCAATATATCAGGAATTTATTATGAGCAGAGTGTGTGATGTAACCGGTAAAAAACCCATGTTTGGCAACAATGTGAGTCATGCTCACAACAAAACACGGCGACGGTTTAATGTCAATTTACAAAAAAAACGGTTTTGGCTTCCTGATGAGAAGCGCTATATTACTTTAAATATCTCAACAAGAGGGATGCGTATCATTGACAAAAAAGGTATTCGAAAAGTAGTAAATGAATTAAGGACTCAGGGAAAGAAAATTTAAACTTTCCCGAATATATTTTATCTTTTAAACGGTTCCCTCTTTAAATTATCGGTTTTATAAACCGTTAGTTCAATTCTTCAGTTTATATCTGCTGTCTCCTTATAAAAGCTGGTACCTCAAGATCGGTTATTTCTTTTTGAATTTTCTCAATGTGTTCGAATTCCTCGTCATTTATTTTGTTCGATGTTCCATCAAAATAAAATTTAGGTTTACTCCTTGGTTTGAATTCAGATTCGCCATTCTCAGGTTTTGTTTTCTGATCAAATAAAGTTTCATTCGTTTTGTCAATTAGATGTTTTGAATTCCTTTTTGGGAATCCATCCTCGTGTGATTTTTCCATAACTTCTTCAATTTGAATCAGTTGATTAAAACCCGTGGCAATGACCGTCACCTGAATTTCCTCATTCATATTGGGATCAATAACAGCGCCAAATATGATATTGGCATCTTTTCCCGCTTCCTCGAATATGATGCTGGTTGCTTCATCCACTTCATGTAGTGTCATGTTTTCTCCGCCGGTGATATTCACCAGGACACCCTGAGCGCCACTGATTGTTGCACTGTCTAAAAGTGGACTGGAAATTGCTTGTTGAGCGGCTAAAACAGCCCGTTCTTCCCCGGAAGCACAACCGGTGCCCATGATAGCTTGACCCATGTTTTTCATGACTGTTTCCACATCTGCGAAGTCCAGGTTGATCATCCCGTGAACGTTGATAAGGTCAGAGATTCCCTTTGCTGCCTGATGAAGAATGGAATCAGCGAATAAAAATGAATCCGGTAAAGTTGTATTTTTATCAACGATGGACATCAATTTTTGGTTGGGAATGATGATGACCGTATCACACACTTTCCTCATCTCTGAAATTCCTTCCAATGCCCGTTCTAATCTTCGTGGACCCTCAAATTTAAAAGGAAGTGTTACGATCCCTACGGTCAGAACTCCCAGTTCATTTGCAATTTGTGCTATGACGGGAGCCGCACCGGTTCCTGTACCACCACCCATCCCGCATGTGATAAATACCATATCTGCTCCATCAATGAGGTTTTGAACGGCTTCTTCGTCTGTTTTCATTGCCTCGTGACCGATGGATGATCGTGCACCGGCTCCCAATCCTTTAGTTAGTGTTTTTCCGATCTGGATCCGATGTTCAGCTGAATTATTTTCCAGATCCTGAGCATCTGTGTTGATTGCAATGAAATCTACACCTGTCATATTTGCATTGATCATCCTATTGACAGCATTCCCGCCTGCTCCACCGACACCGATGACTTTTAATTTCGCTTTTTGTTCCTTTTTTGGGTCAAATTCAAATAGCATTTTATTCTCCTTATTGGTATGTTTTAAAAATAATAATTATTAATTCTTGTTAAAAAAACTCCTTACTCCAGTTTGATATTCCTTCAAACCATCCTTTCATTCTTCCACCCAATGATCCGGAATTTCCGTTTAATAATATCCGTTCATTGTGTATAAATTCCTGCCAGTTTAATAATCCCAGGGACGCTGCATATTTAGGTTCTGACCCCAGTTTGATTACATTTCCGCAATGTACAGGAACTCCAATTCTTGTCTTAATATTCAATTCATTTTCAGATAATTTTGCAAAATGGTTCAATTGCGCTCCTCCTCCCGTTAGAACCATTCCGTAGGTTAGGGGACCGTCAATGTCTGCTCTGGACATTTCCTTGGCAATATACTGGAGAATCTCTCCAGCTCGGGCTTCAATATAACGAGATAATTCATGTTCGGAAATAGACCTTTTCAACTGTCCATTTTCCGATTGAAGTTCAAATTCAAGTTCAGCGCTTGCCATAGATGCAATGGCGGATCCATATTTATTTTTTATTTTTTCCGCTTCGTCTGTGCCGATTTGCAGCATCATGGCTATATCCTGAGTGATACTGTTCCCGCCAATTGGTATTACAGCGCTGTGTCTTACTCCTCCTTCATGAAAAACAACAAGATCAGATGTATCTGCACCAATATCAACCACTGCCACACCCATTTCTTTTTCATCATTTGTGATGACACTTAAGGCTGATGCCAATCCCTGGTATATTATTTCATCCACTGAAATCCCTGATTCTTCAAC
>CAZSIH010000030.1:6831-20297 GCA_964606925.1 uncultured bacterium | reverse complement strand
TTCCACCCGCTCAAAATTTCCCATGTATTTTTTTACTAGCCGTGGATTTTTAGTCGTGATGTCAGCACGGCAAAGGGTCATCAATTCGTGGATTTCCTCTCCTGCTAAAACCATTAAACGCCGGACGGCAGAGTCTGTAACTCCATCCTTAGCAAGGGCAATGGGGCGTAAATGAAGCGCCGTCATTTTCTGGAGATACGTGTTTAACTCGTTGGAAAGTTTCATCCGCTTTGCGACTTTTCCAACCATTTTAGAGCCGAAAAAATCATGCCCGTAAAATGTGTACCCTTTTTTCTCATGAATCCGCCGGGTATTTGGTTTGGCAATATCATGTACCAATGCGGCAAATCTCACCCTCATTTCGTCGGTTAACTCAGCGGCATTGTCCACAACCTGAAGTGTATGAGCAAAAATATCCTTATGATGCCATTCGCTGGTTTGCTCTAATCCCCACATAGAATCAATTTCAGGAAACACATGTTTCATCAATCCGGTATGCTGCAGAAGTTTAAGACCGATAGATGGCTTGGGACTGGAAAGAATTTTTAGAAATTCTGCAGTTATCCTTTCCCATGATACAATCTTGATCCTGTCTGCCTGGCGGGTCATAGATTCCTTGATTTTTTGATCTACCCGCATTTCCAGTTTGGCGGAAAAATATGCGGCTCTCATCATTCGCAAGGGATCATCGGAAAATGTTTTGTCCGGGTCCAGGGGTGTCACCAGATGTTTTGCCTGCAGATCAAGAATGCCTTTAAAAGGATCTGCCAGTTCACCAAAACGTTTTGGGTGCAGGTCAATTGCCATGGCGTTTATGGTGAAGTCCCTTCGGAGTAAATCTCCTTTCAAATCTGTGTATCGAATTTTATCAGGTTTTCGGGAATCTTCATTGTAAGATTCCGTTCGGGCGGATGCAACCTCAAGTGGGATTTTTTTATAGGGAATCCGGGCAGTTGAAAATCGCTGAAACGGAACGATTTTTTTTACATTCAATTCATCAGCCAAAGCACGGGCAAATTTGATTCCGTCTCCCACTACCATAAAATCAATTTCCTTTATATCCCGTCCCAGAAAAAGATCCCGGACATACCCGCCTACAGCATAAACTTCCTGCTCATGCTTGGCACCTAATTCTCCGGCGAGGTGCAAAACATCAGAACCGGTTGTATTTTCTTCAATTAAATGACGGATATTTGCCATAGGTAAAATTAACCCGATGTATCTATTCTTTTTAGTAAGAAAAGTGAATTGAATTTATCCTAATTTGTTCTTCTATTGAAAATTGGTAAACTAAACACAAAAATTAAATAATAGTAGCATTATTCTTTCATGGGATTTAGTAATATTCAGAGATAAAAAAATAAAAACTCATTGACAATAGTATAACAATAGTTATACTTTCATCAACATGAAAACAGCAATTTCTATACCGGATTCTATCTTTCATACAGCAGAGGGAATGGCACATCGTCTTGGAATTTCACGGAGCGAACTCTACAGCAAGGCAGTTGCGGATTATACAAAAAAACAAATGAATCGCAATATAACTGAAAAATTAAATGAAATTTATGATGAAATTGATTCGTCCCTTGATAAGAGAGACAGAGCTCTTCAATATAATTCCCTTGATAGAGAAGACTGGTAATGAAACGGGGAGAAATCTGGTGGGCATCTCTCTCAGAACCTACCGGCTCTGAGCCGGGTTATGGCCGTCCTGTTGTTATTATATCCTCTAATGATTTTAACAGAAGCAATATTAAGACGGTTATTTGTGCTGCCATTACATCAAATCTTCGTCTTGCAGAGTCCCCCGGAAATTTTAAAATAACGAAAAAAAGTTCAGGACTTAATCGGGATTCGGTTGTCAATATTTCCCAAATATTCACCATTGACAAATCCTTTCTATCCAAAAAAACCGGATTTATAACCGGCAGAAAAATACATTTACTGAACGGGGGTGTTAAACTGGTACTTGCGTTTTAAACGCCATTTCAGAATTACTTGCGACTATCTTATTGCAAGTTTAATATTAATCTGGTTTTGGGATAATCGTAACATAAACCCCCTTTGTCTTTCCCCTATTACAGGAGAAAACAAGAAATTTAAAATAACACCCTTAAATTTAACCATTGCCGGAAGAATAGGATAAAACCTATTAATGGTAAAATTGCAACTATAATTTTACCCCAGCCTTTACCAACGCCTTATTCCATTTGTCTAATTTTTCTATTCTCTTGGCATCAGTCATTTTTGGAACAAATTCTTCATGAAAGGACTGGGTAATTTTCGGGAATTCATTCAATTGGTTTTTAAATAGTAGTTGAAACACTCCTAATGCGGTTTTGTCTTTTTGTTTTGAAAGTTTTACGGTAACACCTAATAAGTCTGCGATAAATTGGAGCAATGGTTTTCTGGCACCGCCACCACCGGCTTGAATAGAATGTATTACTACACCCCAATTCATCAGAGTGTGTAAAATATCATGGATTAAAAATCCGATAGATTCCATTCCGGCTCTGATAATTTCATTTTCCGGAACTCCATCCAAATTATAAAATATTGTTTCTTTTGGTTGTACCCAGTACGGTGATGTAATTCCGGTAAAACCAGGAACAAGAACTCCACTGGATTTTTTTGCCTCACATCGCTCATCCCATTTCATTTTTTCATGGGGGATGTTCAAATAGTCTTCCAGCCAGTAAAAAAGTGAATTGCAGGCGTTAATGGTTCCTTCTGTCAAAAAATGATGTTCTGAAACGGACGACCAGAATAAGTTTGAAATCAATCCTTTTATAAAAGATGGTTTCCCTCCTGAATAACATTGAACCGACCCGGATGTCCCTAAATTTATTGCAATTGTCCCGGGACTGGAAAAGCCCTGTCCCATCAATGCTGCCTGTTGATCACCAATGACACAGGAAAGAGGGATGGAATGATTATCAATAGCAATGTCTCCAAATTTATGAATTGTTGGGACCAGGGGAGGAAGGCTCGATATGTTCACGTGGAATAATTCACACAAACTTTCATCCCAATTGAGCGAATCCAGTGAGAATAATTGAGACCTTCCGGCAATGGAATGATCCACTACAGCAGTTCCGGTGAACACATGGGTTAAATATGAACTGAGTGGACCAAAAAAGGTGTTCCCAGATTTAACCTTCTCCTCAAGTTCTGGGGAATCTTTGATGAGCTGAACATATTTCAATGCGCCAAAATGACCGCTCAGGGGAATTCCTGTTTTCCTGTAAACAAGTTGTTTTTGTGCATTGAATTTTTCAACAAGATTATGAGCTCTGTTATCCTGCCAACTCAAAGCTGGAGTTAAGGGTCGGGCAGTTTCTTTATCCCAGAATAGAAAAGTTGACCGTTGAAATGCCATTCCCGCAGTTATTATGGTTCCATCATTTTTATCAGCCCAACGGATGGACAATGCAATCAATTTTCTCATTGCATCGGCAATGAGGGTGGCGTCACACTCTACAAACAGTGGTTTTGGGTGGTCCAGAAGATGTTTAATTTTTTCACTGAAACACACCTCCCCTTTTTCATTAAAAAGAAAAGACTTTGTTCCGCTTGTTCCTTGGTCAATAATTAGAAAATAATGCTTCATCATTCACTTAAATTTCTGAATATCCCTGTTTAAAAACCCGATTAAACCGGTGAGCGTTCCTCCAATTCCAAAAAGAAGGAACACAACATGAATGGAAATGACTTCTGCAATAATTCCTACCAATGCCGTTGAAACTGCTGTCATCCCTGAAACTGCCAGATGAACCATTGAAAATATCCTGCCATGATATGTGTTTGGTGTGTGTTTTTGAAAAATGGTTGTCCGGGAAACCGTAATAACCGGAATCCCCATTCCATGGAAAATGATGATGAAAAAAGCCATTGGAACCGATTGAACCCAGAAGAAAAGAGCATAAGTCAATCCATCCCAAAGCATCCCCATCAGAAGAAGAAATCCACTTTTAAAATGTTTGGCAAAGCGGTACATGAAAAATGATCCGATTAACATTCCCAATGCCATTCCTGCTTCAACAAAAGCAAAGTCGGATGCTGAACCCTGTAAATAATGTTTGATCATTATTGGCATACCCACGATTGCAGGTCCCATGATAAAAATGTTATTCATAATTGTCAGAATAATAAGGAGTCCAATTGAACTGTTTGTTTTAAGGTAAATAAAACCTGACTTTAATTCCTGAATTCGAGAACCCTTAATTGATTTTCTAATTTTAGAAGAATAACGAATAGTCATAAGTACTATTCCAGCAAGTAAGAAAGATATTGCATCCCAAATAAACAAGGTCTTTACTGAAATAATATTCAGCAGAATTCCAGCAATTACCGGACCTGCAAAATAGGCAAATTGTCCGCTGGTAGCAATCAGGGAATTTATTTTTGCTAATTTATCCCGGGGAAATATTTCAGGCAGGATTGCATTCATCGCCGGCGGGAATAAGGAACCGAAGGAAGCTCGGATGAAAGCAAGGATTCCGATGATGAAACCTATTTTAATATCAATGAATAAAAGCATAGGAATAATTGCAACCACAATTGCCTGAGAGAAGTTTGAAATTAACATTAACCTCATTCTGTTATGTCGGTCAGCCAATACTCCCGAAAAGATTCCAAAGATAATAGCCGGCAAATAGGCACTCATTGCAACCAAACCGGCAGTAAGGGTAGATTCAGTTATATCCAGAATTATCCAAACAAGGGCTAACTGATATACAGCATCACCGGTAGCAGAAATGGTTTGGGCTGACCAGAGTTTTAATATGTTATGTTTAATTTGAGAACGAATAATAAGGGTCGAGAATCAAAAAATGAATTGTTTTTCTATGGAACTGAAATTATTGAAATGAGTATATTGACTGTAATTTTTGTTTTCACAAGGATTTGTCACGTATAAAATTATCTATAAAACTGTGATGAATGTGAAGTGAATTTATTACCTAAAAGACTTTTCCTCATTTGGAAATCATCATTAATTTTCAAGGCTTAATTCATTATTTATTTAAAATAAAATTTTTTAGGAGTAAGAAATGACATATATAATAGCTGAACCATGTGTGGGCACCTGCGATACTGCTTGTGTAGAAGTTTGCCCTGTTGATTGCATTCACGGTCCCTATGATAAAACCGGAGTGGGAGAAGAAGCAAAAGCAGATGGTTTCGTACCAAAGGATGAAGATATGCTTTATATAGATCCTGAGGAATGTATTGATTGTGGTGCCTGCGAACCGGAATGTCCTGTTGAAGCAATTTTTGAAGAAAGTGAAGTTCCGGAAGAATGGAACAAATACATTAAGATCAATTACGAGTGGTTTGGTCAAGAATACACAGGATAATATTCCTTCACCTTTATTTTATAAACGGCTTTTTTAGAAAAGCCGTTTTTTATCTATACTCAATTTCACCATGACAAAAGACCAGGTTTTAAAGGAATTATCCCAAATCAATTATCCAGGATTCAACCGGGATATTGTATCATTCGGAATTATTGAGGATATTTTACTTAGTGATGAAAATGTCCGTGTCACATTAAAACTTTCCGCTGAAAAATCCAAACAAGAAGAATTACAAAAGAGTATAAGTGATAAATTAGAATCACTTGGGGAATTTAAAAATGTGGATGTAGTGATGACCGGCACAACACAGCCAAGAGGCAACATCCCCAAGCCCATGAAACCGGAAAAAGTGAAAAATATCATTGCAGTTGCAAGTGGAAAAGGCGGAGTAGGTAAATCTACAGTTGCAGCTAATATTGCTTGTTCGTTTTCACAGAAAGGATATAAGGTCGGACTTCTGGATCTTGATATTTATGGTCCGTCCCTACCAATAATTTTGGGAATAAATGAATCTCCTCAACTCACCCAGGAGAAAAAGCTAATTCCTTTAGATTGGAACGGATTAAAAGTCCTTAGTTTTGGATTCATCAGTGGAAACGATTCTCCTGCAATCTGGCGGGGACCTCTTGTTGCACGTATGACTGAACAGTTTTTTCGGGATGTTTTATGGGGGGAGTTGGATTTTCTAATCCTGGACCTTCCACCTGGAACAGGGGATATTCAGCTAACACTAACTCAAAAAATTCAGATAAGCGGAGCAGTTATTGTCACGACACCGCAAGACATTGCACTTTCTGATGTACGAAAAGGTGCGGACATGTTCCGAAAGGTCAATACTCCGGTTTTGGGTGTGGTTGAAAATATGTCCGGATTAACCTTGAAGGGAACTGTATATGATTCAGAAAATAATCCCCTGAAAAGCGGTATAGTTAAAATGGATGAAAAGCAAAAAATACCAATTGATGAAAAAGGAACATTTACATTCACACTGGACTTGTTTAAAAAAGGAGGAGGAGAGAAAGAAAGCAGACGTCTTGGAGTTCCGCTGTTAGGAAAAATTCCTCTGTCCCAATCCATCATGGATTCAACGGATGCAGGTAACCCAATTGTGTTCAGTTCTCCTGACAATTCTGATTCGAAAGTATTTTCCCAAATAGTTTCGCAAATTGAGAACGAACTTGCATCCTAAATGTAAGGTAATATTTAGTGAAATTGATTTGATGAAAATGATTGTTGAAAACGGAAACTTGTTACGTAATGGAGTTGATTCAGAAATTAATTTATTGAAGGTAACAGAATCTCAAAAGAATCATAGAAGAGGTGAAAGTTCAACAAGTGAATTCCATTTTTATATGATATGAGTCGAACCGAATTAAGAGAAAATGTTCTGGATCAAGGAAATATTCCTAAGCATATCGCAATCATAATGGATGGGAACGGTCGCTGGGCAAGACAACGTGCAATGCCACGATTAGCAGGTCATCATGAAGGAATAAATTCAGTTCGGGAAATTACCCGAATATGCGGGGAAATAGGTGTGAAACATTTAACATTGTATACATTTTCCACTGAAAATTGGCGAAGACCAAAAAGAGAAGTTTCGGCATTAATGAAATTGTTACTTAATACTATCCGGGATGAAATTAGAAACCTCCATAAAAATAAGGTAAAATTGACTACAATAGGAGATTTAAGTGCTCTTCCGAAATCAGCGCATAAAAGTATTCAGGAAGGAATAGAATTAACTGAGAGTAACGATGGATTGAATCTTATTTTAGCGCTGAACTATGGAGCAAGACAGGAGCTAATTAGGGCTGTGAAAAAAATAGCGAATCAAATTAGTTCAGGAGAAACAGAGCCGGAACATGTCACCGAGCAGACCATTTCTGAAAATTTATATACAAGGACAATAAAGGATCCGGATTTACTTATCAGAACTGGAGGGGAACGACGAATCAGTAATTTTCTGTTATGGCAATTAGCTTATTCTGAATTATATATGACGGATACTTATTGGCCGGCATTCAGGGAAGAGCAACTTTTAACATCCATCCAAGATTTTCAAAATAGAGAACGGCGATTCGGTAAAATAAGTTTACAGCTACAATCTTCATGAAAAACGTTTTTTTTATTTTTATTCTGCAACTCTGTGTTTTCGGTTTATTTGCACAAGGCTCATCTGAGATCAAGATTATCAATGTTGATGTGGAAGGGAACGTTGTGACAACCGATAGAATGATTCGATATACCGCTTCATTGAAAGTTGGGAATGAAGTAAAACCGGGAGATTTTTCCAAAGCTGTAAAACGGTTGTGGAGATTGGGGATGTTTTCGGATATTCAAATACGACTTGACGAGGAAACAGAAGATGGAATAAAACTAACCATTATTGTTGAAGAAAACCCCATACTGGGGAAAATTTCTTTTAAGGGAAATAAGAAAATTAAAGATTCTCAGTTGGAAGAAAAATTGATGCTTGTGTCCGGACAACGGATTAGACCCAATACAGCACATGATAAAATACAGGAATTAAAAACATTTTATGCAGAAGAAGGATATTTACTAGCAGATATAGAAGACGAATTATCTCAGGCAAAGACTGTTCGATCAAATGATCCCAAAATTTTAGAGATCACAAAAGATCTGACATTTCATATTAAAGAAAACCGTAAAGTAAAAATCGGTACCATAAAATTTGACGGAAATAAATCCTTTTCCGATTGGAAACTCAGAAGAACACTAAAAAATACAAAACAGCAAAGATGGTATTTGTTCTGGCGGTCTCATTTTGATGACAAAAAATTTGATGAAGACATGGAAGCGCTTACAGCTTTTTATAAAAATAATGGATATCGGGATTTTATGTTTCATTCTGACTCCATAGCTTATAGCAGTAATAAGAAAAGAATGAATGTGTATCTAAAGATTGCCGAAGGTCCAAAATACAAATACAGAAATTTTACATGGGAAGGAAACACTTTATATACTGAAGAAATTCTGGGTCGGGCATTAGGATTGAAAATCGGTGATTCATATAATGAGGAAAATTTCAACAAGGCTGTTTATGAACGAATGCAAAGTCTTTACATGGATAAAGGATATATCTACAGCCGAATTGAACCTTTGGTGACACCCGTGGGTGCGGACTCACTGGACATTCATTTTCGTATTTTGGAGAATCATAAAGTTTTTGTGAGAAACATTATGATTGGTGGTAACACTAAAACAAGAGAGAATGTGATTCGCCGTGAATTAAGAATTTTTCCCGGAGATGTTTTTAGCAGGGAAAAATTGATTCGCAGTCAACAGGCGGTTTGGATGCTTAATTATTTTTCCAACGTGGTTCCCGATGTAGTTCCGGTGGATGAAGATCAGGTGGATCTGGATCTGGTGGTTGAGGAAAAATCTGCAGACCGGGCAAATGCCAATATTGGGTTTACAGGTGAATATGGGATGACCGGAGGAGGAGGACTAGAGTTCAATAATTTTAGAGGATTGGGTCAGCGATTAATGTTCAGTTTTAACACAGGAACAAATTATTCAATTTATACTACCAATACTCCTTCCAAATACCAATCTATAAGTCTCAGTTTTACGGATCCGATGGTGTACGATACCCCAAATCTAATAGGGTTTTCAATCTATTATTCCTTTCGCGGTGCATCTACAAATTATTATTTCCCGTTGGATTTTACAGTAAAAGGAGGATCCGTTTCATGGGGCAGGCGTTTTCGTTGGCCTGATGATTATTTTAGAGGAAACTGGGCTATTCGAGCTGTTGAAAAAGAATACAGCGGGGATCAGGAAGACCTGGATCGATATGTAAAAGGATTGAATGTTTCCAGGGGAATAAATCTGACCCAAATAATCAGCAGGGACAGCAGAAACCGACCGGAGTTTCCCACGCTGGGGTCACTTTTTTCATTGGAAACCACACTGTCCGGAGGACTTTTGGGGGGTAATGAAGACTTTCATAAACATGTTTTGAAGTTAGAGTGGTATACACCTACATTCTGGAAATTTGTTTTGAAAAGTTCTTTTCATTTGGGGATAATAGAATCACTGCCTTCCCAGGAAGGTGAACTTTCTATCATTCCCTTCGATGAACGATTCATAATGGGTGGAAACGGTATTCCTTATGGGAATATGCTTCGAGGATATCCGGATAATTCCATTGGTCCCGTAACTCCGGGCGGAAGTCCGATTGGAGGGAATGCGCTGGTGAAGTTTAATACGGAATTCAGGTTTCCCTTCTCCGAAAATCCCGTTGTTTACGGGTTAATTTTTGGCGAAATGGGAAATGTCTGGGATTCACATCACATGATGGAACCGTTTAATATTCCTCGAGGCGGAGCGCTGACTTTAAGAAAATCAGCAGGATTTGGTATTCGGTTTTTTATGCCGATGATCGGAATGCTGGGATTTGATTTAGGCTATGGATTTGATGATATAACCGGGTCAGGCAGTCCCCAGGGATGGACAACAACCATAATATTTGGACAACCATTTTAATAAATTTCTCAGGAGGAGAAAAGTGAATAAAAACACAAAAAAGATCTTTGTACTAATTAGTATAATTTTCCTGCCGATGGTACTTTTTGGCCAGTTAAAAGTCGGATATGTAGCTTCGGACAGAATTCGCATGGAATATGAAGAATTCAAGGAATCAGAATCTCAATTACAATTGGATTTTCAGAAAGTTCAATTTGAATACCAGGAAATGCTGAAAGAGTTGGATAGTTTAAATCAGGCATTTGAAACCCAACGATTGATGAGTTCCCCTGAATGGAGGCGGGAAAAAGAACAGGATATTAAGGATAAAGAAACAGCAATTCAAAACTATCAAGCAAAAAAGGTTGGGCCTGAAGGAGATTTAGTAAAAAAACAGTCTCAAATGGAATATGAACTACTTTCCAAGGTAAAAAAAGCAGTTGATAATGTAGCAATAGATAAAGGATATGATTTTATTTTTGATGGATCCATATCCTTGCTGTATGGGAAACCAACCCATGATTTGACCGATGATGTGTTACATGAATTGAGAAAAGTCGGTAAAAATACACCCAGGTAAGAATTCATTTGTTAACATTGGATCAATTGGCAGAATTGGTCGGAGGAGAACCAATGGGTCAATCCGACCTGATTATTTCCGGTGTTTCCGAAATACAGGACGGGAAACCAGGGACCATATCTTTTTTAGCAAATCTTAAATACAAAAAATATCTGGAATCTACAAAAGCTTCAGCAGTCATAGTTTCAGATGCTTCATTGCTGAATGGACAAAACGGAATTGTGGTTAAAAATCCTCAACTTGCGTTCTCAAAGATTCTAAATGAATTCCGTCCCCGCTTGACATTTCAAAAAGGGATACATCCCACTGCTGTCATTGATTCATCTGTTCATTTAGATGACGATGTTTCTGTGGGAGCCAATGCTGTAATTGAAACAAATGTAACCATTGGTGAAGGAACCAGAATCGGAGCTAACTCTGTTATAGGGAGTAATTCTATTATTGGAAAGGAATGTAGAATTCACAACCGTGTCACAATTTACAATGATTGTTCACTCGGAGACCGGGGAATTATTTTCAGCGGAAGCGTAATTGGGAGTGACGGGTTTGGATTTGTCACGGAAGAAAGCACCCATTATAAGATTCCTCAGATTGGAAAAGTGATTATTGGAAGTGATGTGGAAATCGGTGCAAATTGCACGATAGACCGTGCTACTATAGGAGCCACAATCATAGGAAATATGACTAAACTTGATAATCTCATTCATATCGCTCATAATGTTAAGATAGGAATGGGATGTCTTCTTACTGCAGGAGTTACAATTGCCGGAAGTGTAACTATTGAAGATTATTGTATTTTTGCCGGACAATCTGGAGTTGTTCCTCATGTTACTATCGGTTCCAAATCCATCATTGCAGCCCAATCTGGAGTGACAAAATCTCTAAAGGGCGGGGAAATATATTCAGGTATGCCAGCTAGGAAGATTCGTGAGCAGAATAAAAAAGATGCTGTTTTAACTTCGATTACCGCTTTAAAAAACCGTGTTGAAAAATTGGAAAAACTAGTACAGAAAAATGAACACAGTTCATAGATATCAACGTACCATCTCCAGCCCGGGGTCTTGTACTGGAGTTGGATTACATACCGGGATTGAAAGTACAATTATTTTTAAACCTGCTCCTGTAAATTATGGTGTTCATTTTATAAGGCAGGATGTTGAGAGTTGCCCCGAAATTCTGGCAGATATTGATCATGTTGTGGATATTTCCAGAGGGACAACTATTGAGCAGAACGGAGTAAAGATTTTTACAGTCGAACATGCATTGGCGGCTGTTTCGGGCTTACGAATTGATAATGTATTAATTGAATTGACTGCCAAAGAACCTCCTGTAATGGACGGAAGTTCAAAGGATTTTGTTGAAGTACTGCTGAAATCAAATATTGTTGAACAGGATCAACCACGCAAGGTTTTGGAAATTTCTGAACCGGTTTCCTATTCGGACCCAAAAAAAGGAGTAGATATTCATGTTGTTCCTTCTGACCGATTTCGAGTTACCTTTATGATTGATTATAAACTTCCTTCATTAGGTTCACAATATACTGCCGTTTACAATATGCAGGAGGATTTTGCCCGGGAAGTTGCTCCTGCAAGGACATTCTGCTTTCTAAGTGAAATTGAAGAACTCAGAGAAATCGGTTTAATCCAAGGAGGAGCTCTTGATAACGCCGTAGTTATAGTCGATAAAGAAATTAACGATAACGAAGTGAACAGACTCAAGTCACTTTTTGGAATAAAAGAAGAAATTATAATGGGTGCCAACGGAATTTTAAATGGGAAAAGATTGAGATATAAAAATGAGCCTGTTCGCCATAAAACTCTGGATTTAATTGGAGATATGGCTCTACTTGGTGTTCCTATAAAGGGACATGTTACTGCTGCAAGAAGTGGTCACGCAAGTAATGTGGAATTTGTGAAAATGATCCGCACGATTTATTCAGATTTCTTTTAAAAACCGCTCATGTCAAAACCTTCATTTTTAATAGAGGACATATTAAAGATTGTCCCCCATCGCTATCCATTTTTACTTATTGACCGCATTCTAGATTATGAACCGGGGCATACATTAACTGCCATTAAAAATGTGACCATAAATGAACATTATTTTCAAGGTCATTTTCCTAATCAACCTGTAATGCCGGGAGTGTTGATTTTGGAGGCAATGGCACAAGCTGGCGCATTTTTGGTATTGAATACGGTTGACGATCCTCTTAAAAAGAATATGTTTTTTACGGGGGTTTCCGATTCCAAATTTCGTGCACCGGTTACACCAGGAGACCAACTGCGGCTGGAAATGAAATTAGTTAAAATTAAACTAATGGCAGTACGGCTAGAGGGAGAAGCCTATGTTGAAGATAAACTAGTTGCCCAGGCTCGTATAATGGCTAATATAGTTGATCGAGTATAAGGGAGAGATTAATTTCTACTTCCATTCACCCTAATGCTTTAGTACATAAAGGAGCTGATTTAGGGGAGAACGTTAGCATAGGTCCTTTCGCATGCATTGAAAACAATGTGACAATTGGAGACGGGACAAGTATCAGGAATTTTGCTGTTATAAAATCCGGTACATTTATTGGAGAAAACTGCAGAGTGTTTCAAGGCTCTGTTATAGGAGAAATTCCGCAGGATCTAAAATTCAGGGGTGAAAAAACAGTAACAAGAATTGGTGATAATACAACAGTCCGGGAATTTGTAACCATAAACAGGGGAACATCCGCTTTAGGTCATACAACTGTTGGTGAAAATGTTTTATTGATGGCTTATATTCATATTGCACATGATTGTATTGTTGGAGATCATGTTATCATGGCAAATCAGGCAACCCTGGGAGGTCATGTTGAAATTGGAAATTGGGCATTTTTGGGGGGAGGAGTTTTAGTTCATCAATTTTGTAAAGTTGGAGAACATGCTTGTATAGGTGCTGGTTTTAGAGCCGTGCAAGATGTACCGCCCTTTATCTTAGCATCTGGTGAACCAATCAAATATTGCGGTTTAAACAATATAGGATTAAAAAGAAGAGGGATTCCATCTGAA
>CAZSIH010000030.1:0-6731 GCA_964606925.1 uncultured bacterium | reverse complement strand
AGAGGTAGCAGATCACCAAATTCAAGTTGGACTTGGAAAAGAAATGTATTCTGCTACATTTTATCTTAATGATGTTAATTTCCCATCCAAAATGAAAGGAGAAATAAATTATCTTTTATTGGGGACGGAGTTTGAAAGAGACACATTCAGAATCATACCTCATATTAGGTTTCATCCAAAGTTAATTGGAACATCTGTCAGGATTATTTGGGGGATTAGCTGACAAATGAAAAAGCTATCTATTTTGGGTTCGACCGGTTCAATAGGGGTTAATACGTTAAATGTAATACGAGAACTGGATGGGGATTTTTCAATAAAATATCTCACAGCGAATTCAAACAGTGAATTATTAATTGAACAAGCAACGGAATTTCATCCTGAAACTGTAGTAATGGTGAACAGAGAAAAAGCCAAAACAGTAAAAAAAGCTTTAGGAAAATTTGGAGTGAATGTCATGGTTGGCAGGGAAGGACTTTTAGAATGTGCAGCAGATTCGGATGTGGATATTCTATTAAATGGACTGGTGGGCTCAGCCGGTATGGAACCCACATTTCAGGCGGTGAAATCCGGAGTGGATGTTGCATTATGTAACAAAGAAAGCATAGTGATGGCTGGAGATTTAATCAACCGTGAAAAAGAGTCCACAGGAGCAACTATTTTTCCAGTTGACAGTGAACATTCTGCTATTTGGCAATGTCTTGCAGGGGAATCCATGGATGATGTTAGGAGAATAATTCTCACGGGAAGCGGAGGTCCGTTTCGGACTAAAAATGCGAAATATTTTCATGAAATTACACCTGAGGAAGCCCTAAATCATCCCAACTGGGATATGGGTAATAAAATCACAATAGATTCGGCTACAATGATGAACAAGGGACTGGAGATTATTGAGACCTATTGGCTATTTGATATGGAACCGGATGCGATTGATATCGTAGTACATCCTCAATCTATCATTCATTCAATGGTTGAATTCAAAGATCGATCAGTAAAAGCACAACTGGGAATTCCGGACATGAAAATTCCCATTCAATATGCGTTAACCTATCCAAGGCATGCCGATTCAGAATGGGAAACTCTCGATCTTGCTGCCATTGGTTCTCTTACCTTTGAACCTCCAGATTTGGACAAATTCCCCTGTATCAAGCTTGCGTATGATGCATTAAGAACAGGTGGATCAACTCCTGCTGTATTAAATGTGGTAAATGAATATGCTGTGTATAGATTTTTAAAGGATGAAATTAGATTTACTGATATTCCTAAAATGATAGAACAGGCTTGCGAACATCATGATTGGGTAGAGCATCCTGATTTTACAACCCTCTCTGCTTTGGAATCATGGTCAATAGAATTTGTCAATTCATTTCAATCAAAATATTAACCCTTTAACATGTAAATAATATGACGACACTTTGGGCTACAATAGTTGTAATTGGTGTTTTGGTTTTTGTTCACGAACTTGGACATTACTTGGCAGCACGTTCAGTGGGAATCCGGGTTGAAAGGTTTTCAGTTGGGTTTCCGCCAAGATTATTCACGTTCATTTCTGAAGATCAAGGTTGGTTAATTCAAATGTTTTTCTTTCATCGATCATCAGGAGGAAAATGGGAATGGCAACCCGTTTGGAAGAAAAAAGTATCAGTATCAGGAAAAACAGGAACAGGAACGGAATACTGTATGGCATTAATTCCATTGGGTGGTTATGTAAAAATGGCTGGGATAATCGATGAAAGTATGGACACAACCATCACACATGCACCTGATGAATTTATGAGCAAATCGTTTTTATCTCAGGTATTTGTAATGAGTGCCGGGGTTATAATGAATGTTTTATTGGCATTTTTTATTTATACAGGACTTTCATATCATTTTGGTAAACCAGTTGGAAATCCTCCTGCAGTTGTATCCCAACTGGTGGACGAAATGCCTGCCAAAGAAGCGGGGATACTCCCGGGAGATAAAATAATTTCTGTGAATGGAGAACCGGTTCATAATTGGAAAGACATGGTACAGCACATCCATGGAATTCCTGAGAAAACAATCAAATTAGGGATTGACCGTGACGGTGAACATATAACAAAACAGTTTATAACTTCATTCAGATTAAATCAAACCGAAACTGGAGTGGACACAATAGGATTTATCGGGATTGCCCCGGAGATGCAATACGTTGATGTTAACATTTTTCAGGCAGGTGTATCAGGGATTAACTCAACAATGACAGGATTTGGAATCATAGTAATGTCAATTAAAATGTTGATTACCGGCGAAGCCTCCTTAAAAGAATTGGGAGGTCCAATTATGATTGCACAGTTAGCAGGTGAAACTGCCCGGGCAGGATTGCCTTCATTATTATCCTTTATGGCGCTTATTAGTATTAATTTGGCGTTTTTGAATATCCTGCCCATCCCCGGATTGGATGGGGGACACATTTTTATATCAATTATTCAGGCAATTATTCGCAAACCATTAAGTGTCAAAACACGAATGATCTTTCAGCAGATCGGGATGGCACTCCTATTATTACTCATGATAACCGTTTTATACAATGATATTGGCAGGTTGTTCACAAACTGAATGACTTCAGTTTTAGTTTCATCGTTCCATATTTAAGTTTTACTAATATCTGAACCGGAATTCTGCGCATATCTTCACTGAACCAAATGGTCATGTCCCCCTCATTTTTTAGCAGAGTACTGCCATCTTTAAATGGTTTGATTACCAGACACTTAAATATTCCTGCAGGAACGGATATGGATTCTATTTTATCTACACGTAGTTGAAAATCTGTGAATGAACTATTATCAAATGCAACCATTTTTAAGGTCTTTCCTAGGATCAGTGGAATAGTCCTTAAATAGTAAAATAGGGAATAGGGATCAAAAACAATCTCGGATATGGGGATGGAATCATTATTTACAACTGCAAGTGAATCGTTATAAAAAATTTCTGTGTGAGAAATTTTTCTATAGCTCCCCTGTCTAATTGACTTTTTTTGGCGATAGATAAACAATCCATTTGCGTCAATCCACGAGTCCACTCTATCTCTTATTTTAAATAATCTGTCAGCGAATGAACCTGTGCGGGCGGAATATTGAATATGAAATGATGGAATGTTGTTTACCGTATCCGAAGAAATGATTTTCAATACGGCTGTTCCGGCGGGAATAAAATTGAATTTAGCAGTATAATTAAGGGTTTCACCAACCTTAAATGGTATGTCGTTTCCATGAATTTCACCGACAAAACAAATTAAAATCAATATGGTTGAATATCTCAATTTATACTTGTATTTCATCGGATTAATTTTAGAGATATACCCTTAAGTTTATATATACTCGATCCTTTTGAATAGGGAAGTATCCCTTCATCTACCAGTAAATCAATTTGATTCCCAAATTGTTTCATAATATCACTCGGATCATTCAAGGAAGGTTTCCCCGTTTGATTGACACTGGTGGTTGTAATAGGAAATTTTAACATTTGAACTAAGCTTTTACAAAAAGGATGATCAGGAATTCGAATCCCGACAGAATGATCTGATCCAAAAATTGCAGGACAAAGCTTTCCTTTTTTAGCCGGAACAATGATAGTGTTTGCACCACCAAGATTTTGAGATAGAACAATTTTTTCTTCCTCAGATAAATCGGAAATTTCAAATGCCATGGTTATATTACTGACCAAAACACTCACAGGACCATTGCGGTTTTTAATCTTGTTTATTTTTTCAATTACATCATTTTTTAAAGCATCCCCACCAAATCCGTATAAAGTGTCTGTAGGGTAAGCAATAATACCACCGGATTTAATGACTTCAGCTGCTGAAGATACTGCTTCCGGAGATTGAGATGAAACTCGAAGACTCATTATTCCGGGGGAAGTGTTTTCCAACGGTTATGCCACCAGAAATACTGATCCGGGTGGATGCGAATTTCATTTTCTAACAAACGGGTATATGATTGTGTGAAAGCCTTTGTGTTTGACAGTGATTTTTTGGGAATATCAGAAAATTTTATCAAGAAATGATTATGCTTTTCTTTACTGCACACACCAAATATTGGAATGGGACCTTTGTGTTGATAAAACCGTGCTGCTCCTTTTGGTGTTGAGGACAGGATATTAAAAAAGCGTACAAACACACCTCTGTTTTTCGCATCCTGATCACTTACTAATCCTAATATACCTCCTTTATCCAAAACTCTGTTCATTTTTTCCAGAGAATCTTTTCTGAAAACGTGTTTAATTCCGCTTAATTCCCTTTTATTTATAAAAAACTGGTGAGCCCCTTCATTTTTTTGTCTTTGAGCTACTCCTGTTAATGGATATTTTTGCTTTCCAAACCAGGCGATGATACATTCCCAAAAACCAAAATGACCTGTTATGTACAAGACTCCTTTTTTTCCCTTCATGGCTTCATCCATCACATATTTGTTTTTAACCTTTATTTTAGTCTGAGTATATGATTCCGGAAATCCGAGAAAAAATAGAAACTGCTCCATGAAAAAAGAATAACAGTTCTTTAGTATTTGGGTTTTCCATTTACGAGACTTTTCCGGAAAAGCTCTGCCAATATTTTTTAATGCCAAAGATTTTCTTGTAGGAATATTCCGGAAAGCAAATCCACCGATTTTTTGCGCCCAGACAACCCTACTATATGGATTCATTCTACGTGCGAGGTGGCTCAGGAAATGAAGAAGGGCAAATATTATTCGTTCATTTAGTTTCATTGTGGTGTCGTAAATTGATAGAATCTAAGGTAAATTCCTCCATTGTAATATTTCTTTTAAGAACGAATTTATGTACATCAAATTTGTAAAATATATTCTTTTGATTTTCGCAATGGTTTCCACAGCGGTTGCCAAAGTTGTATATGTCATCCCGATTCAGGGAACAATTGATCTGGGTCTTCCTCCATTTATTGAACGAGTGATCTCCATTGCGGAAGAAGAGAAAGCTGAGGCAGTAATTTTTGATATAGATACATTCGGCGGGCGGGTAGATGCAGCCACTCAAATTAAAGATGCATTGCTCGATGCAAACCTGATGACGGTTGCATTTATAAATCGTCGTGCAATTTCTGCAGGTGCATTGATATCCCTTTCCTGTGAAAAGATTTTTATGACTGGAGGCGGAACAATCGGAGCTGCTACAGCAGTGGATATGTCCGGGAAAAAAGGATCAGAGAAAGTCATCAGTTATATGCGGGAAGAAATGGCATCTACGGCAGAAAAAAGAGAAAGAAATGTAGAAATTTCTAAAGGAATGGTAGATGAAGATTTATCTTTCACCCATTTATTAGTAGATGGCGATTCTGTTTTAGTAGATGATTTGGAAGGTAGAAAAGAAGGAAAACTCATTACTCTCACCACGGAACAAGCAATCAAATATAATATGGCAGATGGTGAGGTTGAATCTTTGGAAGGACTAATAAAAATACTTGATTTAGAGGATGCGGAAATAAGACATGCATCTATAAACTGGTCTGAGAATATTGTACGTTTTTTGACTGATCCCGTGGTAGCATCTTTGCTAATGACATTTGGTTTTCTGGGAATTCTTTTTGAACTTCAAAGTCCGGGATGGGGAATCCCCGGAACTTTTGGAGCTATTTGCCTTGCATTATCACTGGGTGCATCCGCCATTGCAGAACTTGCAACGATGACCGATTTACTGATTATTATGGTGGGAGTGGTACTTTTGTTAGCAGAGGGATTTCTAATTCCTGGTTTTGGAATAGCCGGTTTTGCAGGCATTGCGGTTTTATTATGGGGACTTTACGAATTGTTAATTCCTGATATTCCGGTTTCTGATGACGTTTATTCTCGTGCATTGGATGGACTTACTATTGGTATTCTCGGTGGTATAGTTGCCCTAGTTCTTCTTTTCAGGTTAATGATAAAAACGAAGTTTTGGCAAAAACTCACTTCTCCCGGAGTGGAAAGCAAAGAAGCTGGTTATACAATTTCCATAGGATTAGAAGATTGTGTGGGAAAATCGGGAAAAACAGTTACTGATCTTCGTCCGTCAGGGTGGATAATTGTAGAAAATCAAAAAATATTTGTTGTGACAGAAGGTGAATTTGTAGAAAAAGGTCAACCGGTAAAGATTTTATCTGTGGATGGGAATCGTGTGGTTGTCAGAGTTAATTTAAAAGAAAAATAGGAGTTTATCATGGTTTCATATGTAATGCTTGCTTTAATAATTTTATTTGTCCTCGTAATTTTTTATTTTGTTCCGGTTGGGCTTTGGATTCAGGTTATTGTAAGTCTTGGTTTAGGTCGTATCACTATTATTGATCTTATCCGGATGCGCTTGAGAAAAATACCTCCCCGTCTTGTTGTGGATGCTATTATCAATTTGCACAAAGCAGGATTGGAAAATATTTCCACCAGTATGATGGAAACACATTATCTTGCGGGAGGAAACGTAGCAAATATTTCTTTTTCTATGATTGCAGCAAACAAGGCAAATATTCCGCTGGACTTTGAGACTTCTACGGCTATTGATCTTGCCGGGCGTGACATCAAAACTGCGGTTGAGACATCCGTGTATCCCAAGGTGATTGATGCTCCCGCAGCAGGAACACTTGCAGCGGTGGCGAAGGATGGAATTGAAGTTAAAGCTCGTGCCCGAGTTACCGTACGGACAAACATTCCGGGTCTTGTGGGAGGTGCTACTGATGAAACGATTATTGCCAGAGTTGGTGAAGGGATTGTCAGTGCAATCGGATC
>CAZSIH010000029.1:4637-20328 GCA_964606925.1 uncultured bacterium | reverse complement strand
TGATATTTGAACAAAAATCCCTGAAATCATATTCCACCCTTCATCAAGATTTATTATTAAATAATCAAAAGGAAGACCGCTTACAATAGTAGTTCCTTCATCTTCGAATCTCAGCCAGTATCCATTTCCACTTATTAATTCTTGTGCCTGAATATATCCACCATCGAACGTATATAATGTATTTTCAATCGATTCGGGAAACACATTCATTTGACTTGGATCTTCCACGATTAGAGGAAGTCCCACCATGTTCCAATTTTCTTCATTTGTAATTACCAATTCTAATTCTGATGGACCGCTTGGGTTCGCTCCCTCATTGATCCAGGTATAAATTTTATGTATTGTCAATGGAGAAAGCGGTGCCATTCCGCTTGGCATCTGATTCCCAAACGGTGGAGCTGCAGACAATTTTTTTATTATGTTACTACCGGAACCATACCCTGGAATTACAACAGCGCCATGACTTCCTCCATCCATTAATTCTTCATAAGTTAATAATGTTAAACCCCCTGCATCTCCACCATGGCAGTAACCGCTTGAACAGCTTTCTTCAAAAATCGGGTAAATATCCGTATCATAATCCATGTTAGAATAATCCACCTCATTAGGAAGAGCTCCTTCATCTATCCATTGACCGATTAAACTAACCTGCCCCGGTGAAAGATCGTTTCCTCCCGGAGGCATATTACCAGAATTAACTCTTTGCCATAAATTACTTTGAGAATTGTTATAAACAGCGATAACCATACCACTGTTTCCTCCTTCAATAACCCCGTTATAAGATGTTAAACTCAATCCACCGGAATTTGGGTGACATCCTGTACAATATTGAGAAAAAATAGGTTGAATTTGTGTTTGATAATTAATGCATAAAGTGACATTTGATATGACCAATAACAGGACAAGTGCTTTTTTATTCATTAGTTTTCCTTGTTTTTAACATTTTAAAAGTCTTCATCAAATAAACGGAAATAGACTCCGTTTAATTAGACAATGATGATTAAGATATTATTCCAAATTTATCGATAGAAAATATGATTAATTTTTAACGGGACAAGCCCACCAATGAATATCGGATCCATTTAATCCCGGGATTTCAGTCTTACACGTTGGAATTGCAAAACCGCAACGGGGATGAAATCTGCACCCTTTTGGATAATCATCCGGGAGAGGTGGCTGTCCTTCAATATATGCCAATTTTCCTAACTTGTTTACGTTTTTATTCATTAATTCAATCAATCTTTGAGAATAAGGATGTTTTGCATTTTCAAATATTATTTTTGCAGGACCCGATTCAACTATTTTTCCTGCATACATAATGAGTATTTTATCAGCAAATCCACGAACCGAAACCAGATCGTGGGTGATATAAATAATGGTTTTCTTTGATTTCTTACCAATTCGTTTTAAAAGTTCTATAATATGATGCTTGATTCTCACATCCAATGCTGTTGCTGGTTCATCAGCAATCAATATATCAGGATCTCGTGCTAATGCCATGGCAATTAAAATCCTCTGTCTCATTCCACCTGAAAGTTCATGGGGATACTGGGTTAATCTTTTTTCCGGATCGGATATTTCCATTTCATTTAGTAATTCTAAGCAAATTTTATTTTTATTCTTTTTAGAAATTTTCTCTCGGATTGCTTCCCTGATCTGTGAACCGATTTTCATGATGGGATTCAATGCGTTGAGAGGATCTTGAAACACGAATGAAATAACAAAATTTTTCAGGGAAGGATTTGAATTTATTTGAGTGTGCGCAATTTTTGGCAGTAATCCCGCCAACGCAAGTCCTGTTTGGGTTTTTCCACCACCGGATTCACCTATTATAGCAGTAATTTTTCCCTGAGGAATACTAAAGGAAACACGATCAACTACGGTTAAATAATTTTTCTCTCCTTTGTAGGACACGGAGAGATTTTCTATGTGAATAATATTTTTAAGTCACTTAAAGTTACATTCCCAATCGTGTCAAACCGGGATCAATCAACCACAGCCAGTCATCCATCAGAAATTCGAGTCGGATGGCTAAGAGTGCAATTCTTCCCATCACCGTATATCCAAAAGCAGCGCCAAATGTTATCATAAGGTACCAAATTCCGACTTTAGCTGTTTTTCCAACGATACCTTTATGTTCAATTGAGAAAAAGAAATATACAATACCGCATAAAACACCCAATACAATGGTCAGACTTCTGATCGATCCCCAAAAATCAAATGTTCCGGCAGAATCTGTAACCCAAATGGGATTGATCGAATTACTGATCTGGCTGAGAAAATCCGCATGAAGAAAGCCGACTAATCTCATCCCTGCTGTCGTACCTATAATAAATGCAAGAGGCCACCTGCTGATCCACGCACCGGAAGGAGAAAGCCGCATCAATAATAATATACCAAGACACAGTGGAATCAAATATAAAAACCATGATTCTTCACGTTCGGGAGATAATCCGGGCATTGCCCAGTAGTGAATCAAAGATGGCCAAATTTTCCCTATCAAATTCGGAATGATGACTGTCCAAAATCCAACAACCATCCAATAAGCTGCAGATACGCCAATGACAACAGATTCAGCAATTTTATATAATGGATTATCTCTATAAAGGAAGGAAAAAATAAAAAGAGTAAAAAATGCTGCAACCCAGATACCTATTGTACGGGACAAACTGAATCTATATTGGGTTTGATTCGGATTTGCTACTATAGCTTTTTTGAATTCTCTTGGATATGTTTTTTCATATGTTGTCCAGCGTTTTTCAGGATCCGGATTATCGGAATTAATTGCCACACTTTTCACATAGACTGTTCCCATTCCATAATCACTTAAAGCTGTCCTGCCGATTAGCAGTAAACCTAAAATAAAAACAATTGTCCATATAATATTCTTCTTATTCATTATTGTCCTCCTTTTTTCTTCTCGAAGGCATAAATGACATTAGCCAATATAATTAAAATGATAATGAGGATATGCGCAACCAATTGAGGACCCATTCGTCGTTGACCTTCCAGGTATTTTGGATCAGGATATTTCCCACCATAATTTTCTACAACCAATGCTTCGTATTCAGCTGCGCCTTTTATGGCTCCCAGCAATCCCCTCAATTGTCTCGGAATATAAGGATAAAGTAACGGTGCCTGAACTCCGGTACATCCGGCAACGAGTTGAATTTTATCAGAATAAGGGGTTACAGCATACTGAACCCATTCTTTTGTGCCAGCATAACCGGCACTTACATTAATGATCAACTTAAAATCCTGAACGCTGTGAATCAGCTTCATCATGGGAATATCGTTAATATTTGTGCCCTTATCATCAGTTGAATACAATTCTCTGATATCGGTAACGATCACCTTGATCACACCCTCATTACCTGATTTAAATCCAAGATTTACATAGTCTTCACCGTAAACCAATTGTGGAAAATCGGACTTGATTACTTTTGCAATATTATCATCAATCATCTGAGGACCAACAGGCCATAATGCCATAAAATAGAGCTTAAGTTTTTTCTCACACACATGTTTTGTAAAAGCAGTTGCCATGGGTCCCAACTCACCTTCACTGGCAGGATCAAAATCAAAGGAAAGAAGCACCGGATCTCCTTCATTTAATTGTTCAATTGCATTAAAAGTGTCTTCTGCTAATTTACTGGGAACTTCAGGAAAAGTTTTCCCCGTTTTTCCGATTATAAAAATTGGTATTGATACGGAAATGAGCATCATTAAAAATATCCATCTTTTATCTAAATTTGCTAATTTGTCCAACATATCTATTCCTCACCCGACCCTAAATAAGATCTATCCACACCCAGAAGCACCTTTAATGAGGTTGATGCAATTCCCAACGCAATACCAATCATGATGGCACGATTTCCTGCCGTGTTAAAAACACTCATAATGTACACAGTTAAATTTTCAATTCTGAGACCGCTTATGGATTCAGGAAACCAAGATGTCAAAAATACTCCGGCGAATGTTCTCCCCAATAAAATGATAAAAGCGGTACTGAGAAGCAAGATCGCTTCAATATTTTTTGCACGAAAAGCCCTGAATGCAGCAGAGGCAATATAAAATGCCAGCATGGAAAACATGGTTGCAGTCAGCGGTTTGAAAGCATATTCATATATCCACCAAAACGGACTGCCCATTTCCCTGTATTCACCGGACCAGGGAAAATCAGCGTACATGGGATTTGGATGAACACCAATTTTAAATAAACCAAAAGACAGTGTAGCGAGAAATGCTACAAGGGTGATGAGAGAATAAGCCCAACCTTCACCTTGATCTGATACTTTTTTCAGATGGATCTTCAGGAGATTTCCACCTCCGAGAATAAAGGCAATTGCTGCCAATATATCAAACCAAATTGCTGTGAATTCACCCCATCCCTGAGTTGCAGGGATAAAATAGGCAATCACAAGAACAAATCCACCGATGGCTGTGATCAATAATGGAACAGTTCTTTTCATAAATACATTTTACCCGAGAATGACATTTTTTAAATAATCAACAGCAGTTTGACAAAATAATCCGATTGTAGATTCGCTTCCCGTAGCTGAAGCAATCGTTGATAAGATCACACCAACAATAATTCCGATTCCTACTATAATTTTTCCGAAATCCTGTCCTTTTAAACTTCCCAATTGTTCCGGTTCACCGGATAAATAAGCGGAAGCAGCGAAAAATTCTTCTCCGATAAGTGTATAATCACAGGCAGCAACAAAAAACGGAAGTTGTGCCGGCATAGCTGTTCCTGCAAGTTGGATAGCACCAATAGTATTTCCCGTTTCTGCCAAGAGTAAAGACTCAGCAAAAAAAGCCCCCATGTAAAAACATGCTGCCGGTTTTTCACGTACCATCATTCCCTGCACGTAAGCTACGTAACCAAATTGTTCATCAGTGACATAGTAAATTAAATCCTGATTATATGCATCAGGCCGTCCTGCAGATAAATAGGATGCCTGTATGGTTTCCCGTGCGGCGGTCATTACAAGGGATCGGCTGGTAGGTACTTCTACTTTTGCATCATATTCTGCTGCCACTTTTGCCACTCTCGATAAAACGGTAAGTCCGGCAATGGTTTGAATTTCATTCATGTCCTGAATGCCGGGAATGAATAAAACTGATCGTCCCATTTCAGTTGCTCTTCCTACAGCTTCGTCAACGGCTTCAAGTCCGGCGATCTTACGAATTTTTAATGGTTTTCCCTTTCGGGCATAATTGATCCAGAATATAACTGATCCGCAAAACATAACTACGATAATACTTAACCAGAATCTGTTGCCGTCAAAAGCCTGCATGTCAGGTGTTACAATTCCACTCATAGAAGCCTTAGAACGTTCACCATCATATCCGACAGAAACTAATTGAAAAATATATTCAGTTCCATTTTTCAATTTATCTATTGTAACCGAATTATTTTGTGGAGATATAACAGCATATAATTGAAAGTCATTTTTCCCGGACTCGGAAGATAAAACATGAATTTCCTTAACGGATTGGATCCTATCAGCCGGAATGTGCCAATTTAGATCAATTTTGTCTCCATGATCCCAAGGATGGTCGGAAGCCAGTATATTTTCCGGAGGAGGAATTGAGTCTGCATAAATATGATTACATCCAAAAATGTTAATCAAAATAAGGGGAATTAGGTATTTTGGTTTCAATATTCTATTAGCTTTCAATCAATTCAACATTTGCCCGGGGTATGGTCACTTCTTCATTTGTACCTAAAATCACATGCAAAACCCGTGTTTTTGTACCAGATTCCAAAAATTGAGGCTCCGGCGGTAAAGCGCTTACTTTTCCGATTTGACCAAAATAAGGGTCACGAATAATACGAACAGGGTAGTTTATTTCCAATACACCTGTTAGCCGTTTTCCATCTTTTTTAACTTTTTCCGGCACTTCATCAATACCAATAATAACTTCAGGACGAATAACACCGGCTCGGATTTGTGTCGCACCGTTAATGGAGCAATGGGCATTTTTACTGGATGTAAGTAGATCAAATGTTCTTTCTGCCATGGAAATATTTCCAAATCCTTCTGTAATTATAACGGTGATACCTAACTTTTCAGTACCGGTAATTGCTACACCCAGATCATATCCGAGGATTTCCTTTAAATCGTGATCATCAATGCCTCCAGAGATAATTCCCGCAACGCCTATTTGTACTGCCTTCCGAACAGCATCAGCGGTCATTCTTCCTCCGCCAACAATAATTTTTCCATTCAAATCATCTGTAATCAGATCGTCAGTTAATAATTGATCATGAGAATTACACACAGTTTTTAATTCTCCGAAAGTTTCTCCTCCAATTCCAAAAATACCCTGGATAAAGGATACTTCCTTTTCAATCACAGCACCCTTATTTTCCAAAACTTTAATCACTTTACCGGGAAGAAATCCATTAACCTGTACGGGATGAGGCGCTCCTCTCAATATCACCTGCCCAGTAATATCAGAAATTGTTTCTACAGTTCCTTTGTATTTACTCTGATAGGAATTTTTAAACATCCCAAAAATTCCTTTTGTTTGAGCAAGTGGGTCTCCAACATTTATTTCATCTCCGACTTGGACCTGCATGCATTCCGGAATATCCTTTGGAGGAAGGGATAATAAATTTGAAATATTAATAGGGATTACATCTCCGGGCATAAATGTTTCTGCTACAACCTGTTCCGCTTCAACATTTTCATTTATTTTTACAAGGACATTACCTTCAATTGGCAGCATTCTCTTGCGCTGAATATTTATACAAGAACTGACAGTGAGCCCCGGAGTATAGGCATGAGCTTTTTTTGATGATATTTTTTCTGATGAAATCGGTTTTTCCTCAACTAGTTCAGGAATCTCTTCAGATTCAGGATATAGTTCCAAACTATTCACCCATTGTTTCACCAGAGATTTATGATCTGAACGATCACTGGAAATATTCAAGGGTCTTCCTCTTCCATCTAAAATGAGACCAACCGTTCCCCCCTTCACGGTTTTGGTTATCCGCTTTCCCTGTCCGGCACCCATATCAAATCCTTTAGCAGGCTCTATAGTTATGTCCGAAGTTTCTCCAATTTCAAGGGGTAATAGTTTCAAATCTCCTACATTTACAGCACCGGATTCTTTTATTGATCCACCATTTACAGTATAGGTAAAACACGGTTTTCCTGTTTTACCTTTCCCTTTTGGTGAAACGACGGTACCCAGATAGATTAAGCAATCCCTTTCAAATACTTCCATAGATGCTTGGGAATGGACTTGAGCAAGAACCCCCAAATGTGGCATCATGAAAATACTGTCTTTTGCTAAAGTTGTAATTCCTTCCGGTTGAAATGCATCAATGAGCATCAAGGCTGTTTGATGCATGCGGGGAGCATGGGATAATACACCTCCGGATGCAACAAGGAGATTTAGATTCATATTGTCAATAATAGATTGTCCACCGATTTCCTGACTGAAGGTGTCTCCCACAGTTCGTTGTTGCTGAACGCCCTTTAAAGTTGTAGCAAATTCTTTATGTTGTTTATAGGCGAGTCGCAACGCTTCTCTTGCTACTGCTTGCTCGAAAATCAAGGCTTCCTTTGTTTGTGGAATGGTTGTGGGACGAATCATTTTATTTTTTACACGGTTTCTTATTTCTCGTTCATCCATATCCAAATGAACCCATCTCAAAATATTTGGCATGGTTGCTTCGGCGCATACATTGGATATAGAATAACTCATTCCCAAATTGGCGCTGACAGTCCGATTAAATGTACCGTCAAATACGCTAAAAATATCAGTGGTCGCTCCGCCAATATCCACACCCACAACATTGATTTTCTGTTTTTCAGCAATGGTTTGAAGAATATTTCCTACTGCACCCGGTGTTGGCATAATTGGTGCATCTGTCCATTCCATGAGTTTGTTGTATCCGGGGGCATGTGCCATAACGTGTTCCAGGAAAAGATCATGAATTGCATCTCTGGCTGGACCCAGGTTTTCCCTTTCCAGGATGGGTCTTAAATTATCAACGATGGTCAATTCATATTCATCTTCGAATAATTTGGAAATATTGTCCCTTGCATGTTTATTACCGGCATAAATGATCGGTAAATTATATTGTGATCCAAAACGAGGCTGGGGTTTTGCCGGAGCGATCAATTCAGCAATTTCCATGATATGTGTCAGCGTTCCGCCATCCGTCCCACCGGACAATAACATCATATCAGGCCGCAGTTCACGAATTCGCTGAATGCGGTCATGAGGTTTCCGTTTGTCATTTGAAGCAATAACATCCATAACAATTGCCCCGGCACCCAAAGCGGCACGTTTGGCACTGGCTGCCGTCATTTCAGCAATCACTCCAGCAACCATCATCTGCAATCCACCGCCTGCACTGGATGTGGAAATATAAATATCACATCCGGATTTTTCGGTTGCAGGTTGAATTATTTTTCCATTCTCATCAACCAATGTACGTCCAGCTAATTCGGACACTTCCGTCACGGCATTTATAACGCCAACAGTAACATCTGCAAAAGGTTCTTCAACGGAAGTCGGTGCTTCTCCCCTATGAGTCTGCCTGTATTGACCATCAATTTTTTGAATTAGGATTGCCTTTGTCGTCGTACTTCCGCAATCAGTAGCTAAAATAATATTAATATTTTTTAAATCAGGTGTATTCATTTGATTTAGTTTTCTTTTTTTACTCTTTCCTTTTCAAATTTATTTTCAAAATATTCAATACGATCGTATAGATAATCAACACTGCTTCTTTTTTCTAAAAATTCGGTGAAAATGCGATATCCGTTAGCATTTGTAATTGCGGAAATAAAGGGATGGAAATAATGAAGAATCTGTGATCCGATATAATTTAAGGGACGGAACGATTCTAAAAATATTAACGCAGGGGTCGTCAAATGGCGGCGGGAAATTTCTCTGCATACTTTATCAACAAGGTTTTTCTGTTCTTCAGTTATAATAGTATCATTATCTGATTGAATTGCAAACGCATGTTTTAATGCATCCAATTTCATTTGTCTTTCCACATCCTTGTTTCAATTATCCTTATAACTTCATTTGCATTGTATTCAAATTGCAATTCCAATCCGGAAAATAAATCTAAGACGGATTTTTTAGGTCTTGAGTACAAGATACCGCCTTGTTTGGTTTTGATAAACCTTTTTATTTCTGGCCAATCCATGGTATGTTCACCAAAAACATAGTTTTTCTTTATTCCTTTTTTTGAAATTGAATAATGAATGGGAAAATAAAATTGTTTCAGGGAATAAATTAGGATAATTACGGAAAATATTGACCAATATAAACTCTGAAAACCAATAAATACAACGTAACCAAATAATAGTATTACGATTATTGAAAAAATTGTCTTTTTTTTATAAAGAACCGCAGGATGACTCGTCCATGAAATTTCATCCTGTTTTGTATTTTTTTCGCCCATTTATCATCCACTTCCCGAAATAACAAAACGGAGATAAAAATAGGTCAATGGACTTGCAAAAATAAGAGAATCAAATCTATCCAGAACTCCACCATGACCCAATAACAATGTACCTGAATCTTTCACACCTGCATTTCTTTTCAGTAACGATTCAGCAAAATCTCCAACCTGCCCGAATAGACCGGAGATAAGAGCAAGTACGCACATTTCCTCAATAGATATATCAAGTAAATAAAAATATTTTGCAATTCCATAAACGATAAAACTGCTGAAAAGACCGGCAGTACATCCAACCCAGGATTTTTTGGGACTGATGGAAGGAAGTATTTTTTTTCTTCCCCATTTTGTACCGAAATAAAATGCTGCAGAATCACAAACCCAAATAGACAATACCATGGTCAATGTAAAATTAGTTGAATGAACCGTATCAAAATTCCGCAATCCGATCAATGTACTCAGGAAAGCGCCTACATAAAAAATGCAGAAAAAGTTCATGGCTAAATTTTGAGTGGGATTCGATGTCAGGTTAAATATTTCTAAAAAAAATCCAGTTATTATAAACATTCCAAGAAAAAGTAAAATATGGAAAGCATTCAAATTTGGAAGAAAATAGTAAAAATAACAAAACCCCAATCCTCCTGAAAATGTTAACCATTTTAACAAACTTTTAGTATCAACACCGGTCATTTCTAAAAATTCCCTGGATGCCAGAATAATGACAACTACAATAAAAATCCCGAAAAGCGGACCGCCAAACCACAAAAGCGCAAGAATTCCGGGAATTCCAATAAGGTTTACAAAAGTTCTATTACTTGATTTGGTTGACATGTGTTATAAAATAAGTCGGGAAGGTACTGAATTATAGGGTTGAGTTAAAAAGGATGATTAACCAATTGATATTGTAATTTTTGGATATTCAGACTAAAACCTCAATTTCTTTCGGCATCACCTCCACTTTTACCGGTGTACTCCCCAGCATCTCACCGTCAATATTTAAGGTATTCCGGTCTTCGGGAAAAATGGAGAATTTCTTCACTTGACGATATTCAACAATCGGATCAGCAATATGTTTTCCTGTAAACACTTTTGGAAACATGCGTAGAAGTTTCAATCTCCCTGCTTTTCGAACGATAATAAGATCAAGGAGTCCGTCATCCAGTCTGGCCAAAGGAGCCATTTTCATCCCTTTTCCGGTGTACATGGTATTGCAGCCCATGACAAACGCAAAATCAGCAACGGTGATTCTTCCCTCTATTTCTATTCGTGCAAGACGGGTCTTGAATTTCAAGACTTCAAGAATTGATGCAATATTGTATCGCTGTCCGCCTAACCAGCGCATTTTTTCAGCCAAAAAATTGATGTCAGTTGGCATTCCCCATCCCACAATATTGAATCCATAATATGGTCCTCCCTCCGCTTCGGCTTTGAATATGTCAATTTTCCTGATGCGGTTGGTGAGAATCCTCTGAACAGCTTCGACCGGATCCAGACAATTAACATCGTGCATAAAAGAATTTCCGGTTCCTCCGGTGATAAGGCCAATAGGAATTCGCATTCCGTCAGACCGGGTCATTAAACCATTTATCATTTCGTGCAGGGTTCCGTCACCGCCAATAGCACAAAGTCCTGAATATCCTTCAAAAGAAACTTCTCTTGAAATATCCCGAGCATGACCGGCATATTCCGTTTCAATTATATTTAACTCAGCATTTGCATCCGCAAAATAAGGATTGACTTTTTCAAGAATTTTTGATCCGGTTTTTACACCACCATGGGGATTTATTATTAAGTGGTATTTCATTGGCATTTATTTATGTTTCATATATTTATCATCACCCCATTCAATAACTTCTATTTTAACCTCAGCAGTTCCCTGTTGCAGAAATTCAAGTTTCAGAGCTGCTCCGTAGGAACAATCCAAAATTCTATTTTTGACGAAGGGACCTCTGTCATTCACCCGTAAAATGAGTGATTTATCATTCGCCTTGTTCGTCACTCTGATAATTGTATTCAACGGCAATGTTTTATGAGCTGCTGTTAATCCATACATGTCGAACACCTCGCCATTGGCTGTCAATTTTCCGTGAAATTTCTTTCCATAATAAGAACTTGTTCCATAAAAATTAATCTGGTTTTTGTTAGGTATTGTTTTTTTATAGGATTGTGCAGATCTTGGTTTATTTCTGTTGTATCTGGGTGAGTTGGAACAGGAGTTACTACAGGTTATCACAAAAAGAATTACGCAGATTACATGAGTATATGTTTTCATTATTACCCTTTTGCCTTTGGTGGTGATAATCGTATAACTTTTTTCTCCCCTTCAAAGGGAAGATTACAGAGTTTTCCGTCAAATAGTCCTTTTTTACTTTCCCGTGAAATACAAAGGGTTACAAAATTATGTAGAACTTCTGTCAATTTAATTAGACACTTCTCCAACTATATCAGTAATGGAATTCAATTTATTTTTTTCAAGATAGGATTTTAGATCATCAATAACTGATTCTGCAATTCCGGGATCCCTATAATTTGCAGTTCCTACCTGTACTGCAGTAGCTCCTGCAATCATATATTCCAAGACATCTGTACTGTTTGTAATTCCACCAATTCCGATTATGGGGATTTTTATCGCTTGAAACAACTTGTACACCGATGCAATACCGATAGGACGGATCGCAGGACCGGACAGACCTGAAAATTTAGTGGAAACATTGCTTTTTCGGGAGTGAACATCTATGCTCATACCCACAACTGTGTTGATTGCTGAAACCGCATCAGCACCTGCATTTTCAGCTGATTTGGCAATATCCGCTATATCTGTCACATTAGGACTCAATTTGATGATAAGGAGTCGCTCAGTAAAAGCTCTGAGTTTTTCGGTCAATTCCTGAGTGAGGTCACAATTGACTCCAAATTCCATCCCGCCTTTCTTTACATTTGGACATGAAATGTTTACTTCATATCCAACAATATCAGAAGATATTAATTCCACCTTTTTAATAATTTCTGTATATTCATTCATTGTACTTCCGGCGATATTCATGATGATATGTGTACCAATAGATGAATACAACGGTATTTTTTCTTTGATATATTGATCGACGCCAATATTAGCCAATCCTATGGAATTCAGCATTCCCGATGGAGTTTCCACAATCCTGGGAGGAGGATTTCCTTCCCTGGGATGAAGTGTAATAGATTTTGTAACAATACCTCCTAATTTTGAAACATCAGTGATAGAATCAACCTCAGCCCCGTATCCGAAAGTTCCAGAAGCGGTTAAGACAGGGTTTTTAAACCTGATATTTCCGATTTTTACAGATAAATCAGTCAAATATTATTTCTCCGGCATTGTACACAGGACCGTCCATGCAAACCAGGGAATAGCGTTCATGGTAACTATGCTCTTTTTTGCTGTTATTTTGCCGTAAAATCACGCAACCTTGGCATATTCCCACTCCACATCCCATATAGCTTTCTACGGCTAATTGAGCCGGAATATTATTCATTGTGACATAGGACTGCACCGCTTTCAACATGGATTCCGGTCCGCAGGCAATCACTTCCGGTGTTTTTTCATTTTCACATAGTTTCTCCAGTGTGTTCATCACCGTTCCTTTTGTACCGAGAGAACCATCATCTGTAGTTACATGAATATGCTTTTCCGGCTCATGTGCATGGATATGTTCCTCTCGTGTTTTTGCACCTATGATAAGAAAGGTGTTTTTGGTATTTCCATTAAATTGATTCCACAGGTTCACGATGGGTGCAAGTCCTACTCCTCCCCCGACTAAAATCTGTGTATGATTGTCACCTAAATTAAATATATTTCCCAACGGACCCAGAATATTGATAGAATCACCAGGGATTTTTTTAGATAAGATGGATGTACCTGCGCCAAATATTTTGTAAATAATGGACATGGTTTTGTCATTACAACCGGCAATACTCATTGGACGGCGTAACGGATATTCCCAACCCCGTTCAATCTGAATTTGAATAAATTGGCCTGCTCCGTTATATACGGATGAAATTTCTGGAGCATAAAATTCCATCTTCCATATTCCTGAGGCGATTTCACTATTTTTTGTAATGGTTACATCTTCAAAAATCATCAGGATAAGATGGTTTCTTTTTTTTCAGCGAATCGCTTTTCTGGGATGATATCTTTGGCATTATAATTTGAATAGAATCAATCTTAACTGAATCAGGTTTTAGTGAGTTCGGTACAGATATTTGTGTTGAATCTATTGATGTTTTGGTGGAATCCGGAGGAGCCAATAATGATTTTATCTGATTCATCCTGGGTTTTGATAAGGTTGATTGTTCACTGTCAGGAAAATATGATTGCACCCAGGTGTAATACTTTAATGCGCTGTCAGGATTGACGAGAGTATAATCATATTGATATCCAAGAAAATAACCGGATTTTAAGGCAAAATCACTGATTGTATCTGATTGAACAACTGATCGAAGCGTATCCAGTGCATTTTCATGATTATCCGAGTACCATAAATTTTCTGCTGAGGAAAATAATATTTCTGATGTCGATTTGTTTTTTTCCAATCCTGAATTCTTTCTCACCGCTTCTGCAAATTCAGATTCAGAAAATTGTTGTGATAAAATATTCCCCAATGAATCCGCTGCAATGGAATCTCCTTTTGAGTTGTTCAAAAAATAAAGCATATACACCGCTTTCGGATAAAGAGCATTTTCTGGAAATTTCTGTACAAAAATATTCAAATGCACAACAGCAGAATCTGGATTATTAAATCGGAATGCTTCCAACTCAGACAATGTTATTAAGTTTTTCGCTGCTTCTTCATTTTTCAAAACAGGTTGGGGTTCTGCCCGTTCCTCACCTGTTTTTAGAGAATCGTTTCCCTGAGGGATGGAATCATGCATTGTAAAAACCTGTTTTTCCGCAGAAATATATTTGTCAATGTATTTAATCATTTCCTGTGATTCTTTTAATACAGGAGACTTTCGGTTTTCCTTATTTGATTTTTCAAAATATTCCTTAGCTGTTTTCAAATCCCATGATTTTTCAATGGATTTTTTGCCCAGCATATAATATGCTTCAGCCGCAACTTCTGTGGAAGAATAATCCTTTACAATGGATTGAAGTCTCTCAACTGCTGCATCTGTTTCATTTTTCAGATCATAGATTCGAACCAGTTCCAATTCCAATGCACCAAATAATTCCCTGAATTCTTCGTCAACAAGGAGACTCTTGATTTTTTTTACAGCTGTTTCATAATTTCCTGTCAGTCGGTGGATTTTAGCCGTTTGTAAATGGGCATCCAGTTTCAGTTTTTTTACAAGGGAATTTTTAATAACCTGATTGTATGCTTTTAATGCCCTGTCGTATTCTTTTCTGTTAAATGCCAGTTCGGATAAACGCTGATAAATACGTCCCTTTTCCTTTCGGTCAACTGTTTTTTCCGCAGCAGTTTCCAGATGCCCCAATGCTGTATCTATGTCTTTCAACTCAATATAAATATCCGCTAAATATAAATGGATCAAGGTTGATGTGATAGAAATTAAATCTTCATTCAGTAAATTACTCAATTGATCAATACACGGCTGTATTTTCCCTTTTTTCCATTTGATGAGCGCTATCCAGAATTGTGCCTGCTGTCTAAAGTCAACATCTTCTGAGTTTGCCAATTGCTTCATTTTAGATTCAGCAGAATTAAATTCTTCTTTGTGATAATGAGCCTGACCGGATAACAACAGAGCGGGATTAACATATTCACTATCCGGATATTTTTCTAAAACAAGATCACATTTTTCGATGACACTGGTATATGCAGTCTGGGCATTTACAGGTAATGACCTGTCTTCATTTTCCAACCTGATCTTTTCCGCATCCTTGAAATATTTTTTCGCATTGTAAAATGTGTTGTAATAAACACAGGAAGTTGTTACGGATAAAAATGCAATAAGCATTGTTCGCCATACTGCATTGTATTGAAAAAAGATTCTCATGAGGGATTGAATTTAATGGAATATCAGTTGTTCTTTAATGGGATTTTCTCTCTAAATTTATTCATGAATGAATCACAAAATTTAGATAATCCCATAAAATTCAAACCGGATTATATCTGGCCCGAAAAAGGTTCTGAGAGAGACTGTCCCCGCTGTGAAACTCCCCTGCAATTAAATGAAAACCGCCGGGATTATTACGGGAAACCCTGGTGGTGCGGTCCCTGTAAATGGCAATTTTCTGAGGATGATTTTTCCTGA
>CAZSIH010000029.1:0-4537 GCA_964606925.1 uncultured bacterium | reverse complement strand
ATTGCCGCATCATCCAATAATCCGTAGATCGGAATTGAATCCGGTATTTCATCATCCACATCAGAAAAATAATTCATAGCAAATAATATCTTTTTCTGGATATCCTCATCCATGTCCGGATTATCCTCCAGTAATTTAAAGAGGTGAATCATTTCGTTTATTAATTGAACATGGATTGAATTAAGCGAACCGTTTTGAAGAAGGGAATTTAGTTTTTTGGGGACGCTTTTCATTATTTCTTTTTTTCTGGATAAATCAAAATGGCGGATTTGATCCAAATATTTTAGTTTATCCTCTTTTGTGAGAGTAAATGTGTTTTTCTGTGGGTTCATTTATTTTATCAACATTAATTTTTCCATTTGGGAAAAATTGCTGGACTTCAAATGAAGAAAATACACTCCGCTGGAGAATCCGGATGCATCCCATCGAATCGATTTATATCCGGTATTTTGTTTTTCATTCACAAGTGTTTCTACCATTCGTCCTTGGATATCATAAATGGACATTTTCACATCAGACAATTCAGGAACAGTAAATCGAATCGTCGTTACCGGATTAAACGGATTGGGATGTGCAGGGAAAAGAGCAAACTCTGTGGGGGTTTGGGGAGTGGTGGATTTTCTTAAAATAAACTGTTCAACCTCTGAATTAAAGGTAATCTGCTCTTCGCCAAACAATGAGATTGCTTCGCTCCGTTTCATTTCGCTCGCAATGACAGGGAAGATTTCCCAAACTTCACCATCTTTTATTTTACACTCAAAAACTAAAGGTTGTCCATCATTCATAACTTCAATCAAACATTCGTCTGTTTCGCAGAGTTTGGTATCTCCGGAAAAACGGATGTCTGTGGAAGGTGCTGGGGGTTTTGGGGGAAGACTGTAACTCAATTTTTCTTTTTCCGATAAAATGGAATTTCCAAAATAAAGTGTCTTCCCGTTTACGGATAGTGTATTCATATCAATTTGCTTTTTTTCCAAAATCGAAAAGTGTGAAACAGTTTCGTTCCATACAATTGATAATGAAATGTCACCGTCATCAAATGAGCGTATCCAGTATCCATATCCCGGAGCAAGAAAATCTGACTCTATGTAACCTGATGCGTCATATCCAAATAAAGTGCTCGGGACGATCAGCGAATCTGGATCGTAAGCCCAATTTATGGGAACTTCACCGGTAGGTCCTGCAATTAGATTCCATCCTTCCATTAAGGAAACGGTCAGTTCATTTATGATACTCCCTGATACGGTAACCGAATCACCATTATCAAATCGCAACCAATATCCGGAACCGGGAATGAATGCATTGGTGAGGTAATAACTGTCCGTGAATCCATATAGTGTTTCTTCAATACTTGTGGGAAATACTGATAATTGTGATGGATCGTCCATAGTGACGGAAAGCCCAATCAGATTCCATCCGGAAATAAGTGTAACGTCGTATTCTACACCTCCTCCACTAATGTCGAATGAGGTGGTAGATTCATCATAATCCATCCCATCAAAAAAGTGAGCGGTAACATCATAAGAACCGGACCCCAAAGGAATTAATATTTCAAAAAGGGAACCGTCATTGTAGGAGTGGTCATAGGAAATCATATCACCCGAAAATATTTCATTTCCATTTTGAAAAATTGAATACTCCGGAAAAAGTGGAAAATGGTTGTCATCATCAGTGTATTGTATTTGTAGATGTACCAATGACAATCCTGCTGAATCTCCAGCAATCTCATACGTTAATTCTGACAGAACCGGAGGTGTGTTCACACCAATTTCATAGGATTGAAAATCCGGATTCATAAATGCAGGATCTGATTGATCTCCTATAGCCATATCATCAAAAGTTGCTGCAACAGTTAATCCGGTGATAATGATAGATTCAAACTCATTTGGCCAAGGTCCAAAATCCGAATCATAAAAAATGTCATCCATATTCGCTGCCATGTTGAGATTATTACCGTTAATGGAATATTCAATGTCTGCAACAAACTCCGGGAAATCACCATCTAATGAAAATTTCCACACCCCGGGATAAAGAAGTCCAAACCCACCGTCACCATATGCAATCCCATATAAACTTGAGTCAGGATCTTCCGGATTTAATATTCCTACCACATACAAATACCAAGGTCCAAAGAAATCCCCGGTGGGGAATCCTCCTCCTGCGTTTTTTAATTGGACATGAATTCTATTATCGCTTACAGCAACACTCACATCCTGAATGTCAAGACTTTGACCTCCTGTTTCTTCATCACCAGTTTCATCTTCACAGGCATTTACATACCATGATGCAGGCACATTATCATTTGCATTATATGGACTTTGTGTGGCTGTAACTTCAATTCCTTCAAATGTTAAATTTGCCTGCACACCGATATACAAATCTCCGGACGAAGGGGTTTGTGCTACTGCCTCAAATGTATTCTCATATCCCGCAGTTCCAAGATAATAGGCATCTTCTTCACTCCAATTACTGTCTTGTCCGTTCCCATAAAAAATAAAAGCATCTACCGGTCCTGCATTTAGGATGCTATCGGGAATATCTGCATGGAAATACATAGAGCCATCGGGAACCGGGGCAGTGGTTGAAATACCCAATAACTCAGTAAAATCACGACCTTGCTGGGTAATATTCAATGGGGGTAATGTTAACTGACGTGCATCTAAAGGAAATCGAAATTGAGTAGGTGTATTACTTCCTTCATCACATAGTATGATTGATGATAAAATTATAATGGAAATCAGTTTTTTCATATTGAGGTTCTTTTTTTAAGTATTGAAATATATTATTTATTAAGATATTATGTTAATTTAGTTACATTGAATCTAAGCTGTATAACCCTATTTTAAAAAGATACATTTACCGGTTAAACTATGGTCACTTGTATTGAGTTTATAAATATAAACTCCTGATGATACAATATTGTTGTTCTGATCCTCCCCATTCCACTCAACATGATGATATCCAATTATTTGACTTTTCTTTACCAAAGATTTGATAAGTGTTCCTGTTAAGCTAATGATCTGAATTGTGACATGAGCATTAACTGGTAAGAAATAATGGATTGATGTTTTATTGTTAAATGGATTGGGGAAATTCTGGTTTAATGTAAACGTTTTCGGCAATTGAGATACTCGATGCAGAGTAAACCGTCCTTCCGATGGAACAGTGAATTCTCCTGTGTCTTCAAGAAAAAACTGATCACCGCTCTCAGAGGTAAGTACCCAAGTCATATGCTCTCCAGCATCTATTTTTATATCATACTCTACTGTAAGCGTTTCTAATGGATTTAAAACCTCAATTGCACCTGACTCCAATAAAACCTTCATATCATCTGAAAAACGGGCGTCAAAGGCTATTTGGGGGAATGTGGGAGGTAGACTGTAATTGAGTTTCTCTCCTTCCGGTAGGTCTTTACCAAAATATAATGTGGTTGAATGAGTTCCGCTTGAAAGTTTCAATGTATTTGCATCTGAGAGATGGTCTACCTGTTCTACAACCTTTATGGCAAGAACTGTGGAAGACAATGTTATCTCACCGTCATGCATGGCTCTAGCCCAGTAGCCTCGTCCCGGTACGATGTAATCTATATTCACATAGGTTCCCTCAAATCCGTATATCGTACCCGGATAAATAATGCTGGAACTGTACACCGCATTCACTGGAATCAAGGTAGATATACCAGAAATGAGATTCCATCCTACTTCAACAGGAATATTAATTTCTGAAATATGAATCCCTTCAAAATTTACTTCTGTGTTTCCATAGAATCTCAATAAATATCCAACACCTTCATCTAAATATTCTTCAGCAATGTACATTCCGTCAAAATTGTAAAGGGAACCTGAATATATCGAATTAAATATATCTTGATAAAAGGCATCATCACTCGATAAAGCCAATCCTACCATATTCCATCCTTCATTATAATTAACTGAAATAGAAAAATCTCCGGCATCATAGTAATGATAAAAAGTGCCAATATCCATTCGTGTTCCATCAGGATCCCTGTCATCAGGATCTATTTCCCATGTGTATCCGTCACCATCCAAGTCTGGATCGCCTGCATCTATGCAGGATGAGTTGGATTGGAGAGTGTAGTCTCCGTTTTCAGGGTCTGTAAATAGGGGGTTAATATCTATGTTTCCAATACCTTCCCAACCACCTTGGATATCTGAATAAGATACATCAACCACTCCGTGAATAAATATTTGATTACCATCTGGTGCTGAATTACTGTAAAGGATTGAATTCTTAACAATAGATTCTGAATTAGTAAATATATATAACCCACCCCCTTCGTGATTTGAAATATTATTTGTAACAGTTACATTTGTTAAAACAGGATAACAATCACCCCAAGCAACTAATCCTCCTCCTCTACTCGTTGCATCATTGTTTGATATTTCTACCTTCTGAAATACTGGAAAACAGTTATTGCAGGAAACACCTCCACCAAATTCAGCATTATTATATTTTATAACAACATTAGAAAGAATTGGATTGGAATCAGTCCAAGAGCAAAATCCTCCTCCATTGG
>CAZSIH010000028.1:0-20700 GCA_964606925.1 uncultured bacterium | reverse complement strand
TATTGTCTTGTGATCCCGGTGCGAATCGAACGCACGACCAACGGCTTAAAAGGCCGCTGCTCTACCAGCTGAGCTACGGGATCATTTTATTATAAAAATTCGGTGGCAAACTTAACGATTTGTTTATCCTTTAAGAAATGGAATTTGATTGTTAATGTGGATTATTCCGTTCCGTATAATCTATCACCTGCGTCACCTAATCCCGGCACGATATATTTGTTTTCGTCCAGTTTTTCATCCAGTGCACCGGCATAAATATCCACGTCCGGATGTGATTTGTACAATGCTTCAACTCCTTCCGGAGCAGAGATCAGGCATAAAAAACGAATGTTTTTTGCTCCTGCACTTTTTAATTTCTGAATTGCGGAAATGGCACTCCCACCCGTAGCAAGCATTGGATCTACCACGAAATAAATGGAGTGTTTCGTATGAGGTGGAAGTTTAAAATAATAATCTGACGGCAAATGAGTCACATGATCCCGCTCCATTCCCACATGACCGACCTTTGCCTTCGGGAAAAGAGTTACCAATCCGTCCACCATTCCAAGTCCTGCTCTGAGAATGGGTACAATGACGATGTTTTCCATTGGGATCTTCCCGGAAAGAGTCTCGGTGAGAGGGGTTTTAATTTCAACTGATTCCAGCGGTAATTTTTTTGCAGATTCATAACCCAGTAAGATGGAGACTTCCTTTACCAACTCCCTGAATTCTTTTGGCTGGGTTGTCTCATCCCTGATGTGTGTCAGTTTATGTTCAATAACCGGATGGTCAATGATGTGAAAATTGTCCGGTAAAGTCATGAAGATATTTGAATTAGCCTAAACTTCCCTCGACACAGGTCGTATCAAATCCGCCTCTGGTGTTGTAAATAGTTGTGATTCTCAATCTCTCTGTTTTCAATACTGTATTCAGATCAACGAAAATCCTTTTGGTAACCGCCTCCTGATAAATACCTACATTCCTGAAACTGATAAAATAATATTTTAGACTTTTCAGTTCAACACATTTTCCGCCATCTGGATGATATTCTATTTTCACATAAGCAAGATCAGGAAGTCCGCTGAAGGGACACACTGCGCTGAATTCATCCGTCTCTGTGGTGATGAGTTGATTTGGACTGTCGAATTCAAATGTCTCCAGAAACCCGGGATTGATATGGTTTTCATCCAAAAATTCAAATTGATGTCCCTCTGCTTTGGGCATGATTAATTCCACGTTAATTTCATGTTTCGAATTTATGAATAATTTTTATAATTTTAGTGTAGTTCAAAATTTAATCCATTCATTCAAGACAGCTTAGTTAAAATGAATCATTCAATTCAAAATTCCTTTAAAGAATTAACCACTTTGTTTCAATCCGGAGCAAATCCCCGTAATTCAGTTCAGATGTCTGCTTATATGAAAAACCGATTTCCATTTTTCGGAATTAAAAGTCCTGAACGGAGAATAATTACCCGTGAATGGCAAAAGACCTTTACCATATCCTCCGAATCTGAATTATTAAATCTGTCTAAAGAGTTATGGAAATTGGATCAGCGGGAATTCCATTATGCAGGAACAGACATTCTCAAAAAACACAAGAAAATTCTAACATCTAAATAGTTAAAAAAACTCAAATATCTGATTTGCACGAAATCATGGTGGGATACGGTGGACACAATGGCTTCCCATCCCGTCGGACAGATTGTTCTGAATTTTCGTGAAATCGGACAGACAATGGACTCGTGGATCAATGATGAAAACATGTGGGTTCGGAGGACAGCGATTCTCCATCAGTTGCAGTTTAAAACGAAGACTGATAAAAAATGACTATTTCATTATTGTGAAAAATGTATGGATGAAAAAGAGTTTTTCATCCGCAAGGCAATCGGCTGGGCATTAAGACAATACAGTTATTCAAATATGGAAGCGGTTATTGATTTCGTTCATTCACACGAAGACAAATTATCAACTTTGAGTAAACGGGAAGCGTTGAAGGGTTACAACCGAATCAATAAAAACTAAGAAATAAATTCCCCCAAAAATCCCTCTTTTAATTCTCCCCTGTTACAGTGGAGAAATTTGTAGAACTCAAATCGATATTTTCCCTTGAACAGGGGAAATACAAAGCTTGCCTGCCGTAACGACAGTACAGGTTGGGGGTATAAATAAAATTATCATTATTTCATCAACACTATTTTTTGTGTTTGAATGCTATTATTTGTATTTAAATGAACGATATAAATCCCACTGGGGTTTTCAGAAGCATCCCAATTTACAGAATGAAATCCAATTTTAAATTCACTTTCGATCAATCTGTCCACCATTTTCCCGGTGATGTCAAATATCTGTAGAGACACGGCTTGCCGTGTCTCTACCAAAGGCAATGAGAATTGAATAGTCGTCACTGGATTAAATGGATTGGGAAATGCAGATAAAATTGATAATTCCATAGGAATTTCAGATGAGGTTTTCTTTTTTAAAATAAATTTTTCTGCATTTTCAGTAAGTGAAATTTGATTTTGATTGGTTAACAAGATTGCCGCACTCCATTTCGTTTCGTTCGCAATGACAGGGACTAAGTGCCATTCCTCTCTATTTTTTATGTCCCATTCAAATTCTAACAGGGATTCCGGGTTCATAATAAGAATTTCACAATTGTCTAAACAAAGTTTTGAGTCACCGGAAAAGCGGACATCCACTCCACCTTCAGGAGGTGCAGGCGGCAGGCTGAAGGATTGAGATGTTGTTTCATCAAAATCCAAGCCGAAGTAAATTACCTTGCTATTCACCTTTAACACATTTGCATCTGTAACATGAGAAGAGAGATTTTCAAACCTGTCAAGGTCATCTGTAACGTGCAGTGTTATGGTTCCAGAGTCAAATGTTTTGATCCAATAGCCATTTCCGGGAGCAATCATTTCTGATAATTCATAACCGCCTTCGGTGTAGCGGTATAAGGTTCCTTCTACAAGGATTCCCTGTGGATCGTCAACACCGTTGTACGTTACCGTTCCCGTGGGTCCGGCAATCAAGTTCCATCCTGCAGAGAGTTCAAGACTCATCTCATAAAACCCTTCGCCGTAAATGGATGCAGATCCGGATTCCCAGAATTTCAGCCAATAGCCGTTCCCGTTTCCCGGGATGGTTTCCAAATAGTATCCGGACTGGTCATATCCATAAAGTGTTCCCTCAATGGATTCCGGAAACAGGTACCAGATTTGAGTGTCACCTGTCTGCCGGGGGACTCCGATGAGATTCCATCCTCCAAAATAGGAAACTTCAGAAAATTGACCGATAGCGGGAGAAAGCATGATTTCCATGAAAATTTCCTCACCGGGATAGATCATCGTTTCACCGGTAAAGGATTCATATTCCTCTGCACTGGCATGAACATCGTACCATCCTGCCGGGACGTGAAATTCGAAATTCCCCGTTTCACCTGTATTAGTTTCATAGGAGTGAAGGTCATTTTCGATTACAACAGTAACATTCGGAATGGGAAAGGGCTCCGGATTGGAATCATGTACGATCCCGGTCAACCAGCCAAAACTCTCCCAGTTCACAGGGGTCAGAAGCGGATTTATTTCCGTTACCTCATTGGGATAAATGTTGATCCCGTCTTCCAGCCAAGGGAGATATCCTGCGGCGGTGATGTGAACAAAATAGGAAAAATCGCCCTGTGCGGCAGGGAGAGGCATTTCAAAATGACCTGCTTCATCGCTTATGGTTTCCTGGGCGAACCATGGGTTTGTAACTACGATCATAGCACCGCCAACAGAGGGACATTCCCACCATTCCGGGATATCACAATTTTCTCTCACAACACCTGCCAGAACTCCGTTTTGAGGAGGTTCAACGCCAAAAATGAACGTGAGTTCAACAGGAGTATTTTCAACATACACTTCCTGCACTTGAGTGGTGCCTGCCGGGTCAGGCAGGGTACATGAAACGGAGTAATTCATGTAGGGTTCAACTCCCATTTCAAAATGTCCGTTATCATTTGTGACCGCATCAAACGTAATTCCCGTTTCCTCATTTACTGCTTGTAGAACGGCTTCATTTACCGGGATCTCGTTTCCGTTTTCACCAATCATCCATACCTGTCCAAAGATCATCGGATACCCTTCCCCTTCCTGATACAGGAGGAAATCCAGTTCGTTGGGCTGGTTTGGTCCAACGAAAATGTCCTCAGTTTCAGATACAAATCCTTCGTGTTGTGCCGTTACAAGATATCCACCGGGCGGAAGAAGGAGTTCATACTGTCCATCTTCATCTGTCACCGTTTCCCAAACCGGGAGATCACCCGGACCGTTTGGAGTAGCCGACACAGCAGACCCGGGAAGGGGAAAGACCGCATCCAGTTCCAATCCAAAGACCATTCCATGCAATAAGAATTCCCCATCCACAAATGGCTCAAGAAAAAATTCGGTTTCTGCAACTCCTCCTGCTGGGATCTCCACGGATGTTTGTAAAGGGAAATATCCTTCAGCCCACACATTGATAAAATATGTAAACGGCATGAGATTGTGAGCTTCGAAAAACCCGTTCTCATCTGTCTCCACAATAAACATGTCATTCAGGGGACCGTGACCTGAAACCATCGCACCGGCAATGGGCTCAGCTGTACCATTTTCACCCATAGTACCCACGAATCCAACGAGAGAACCCATTTGATAGGTATCACCAAAGGTAAAATCCACCCACACCGGGTTTTCACCCACATAACATTCCTGGGTTTGAGTGAAGGTTCCTTCCTCAGTTTCAATGGTGCAGGTAACCACATAATGGTTGTTAGGAAACACCTCCATTTGATAGAAACCCGCTTCGTTAGTTTCCGCTTCATATATCTCGCCACTGTCTGTACACAGGGACTGAATGAGCGCTCCTGCAATCGGGATGACATTTCCATCTGCTGTCACCCAATTCACATGTCCTGTTATGGATGGATTCATGGGAAGGTCTTCGCCAAAAGTGAAGTTTAATTCCACCCATTCTTCACCTACATAAACCTCCTGAGTGAGGGTAATCTCCGCTCCTGCAAATTGTATGGTACAGGTTACGAAATAATGAACATTAGCTGTGACTTCCATTTCGTAGTTACCATCATCATTGGTGTAGGTTTCAAATCCTGCGTTCACATCCTCGGGGTAGGCAATCAAGTGAGCACCCGGGATTGGTGTTTCACCGCCATCAGGAGTCACCCAATTTACCTGTCCATGAATTCCGGAAAATTCCGGCGGTTCCGTATCTCCAAACTCAAAATTCATTTCTACCCATGAAATGCCCACGTAGGTTTCCTGGACCTGAGTTATTTCCATCCCCTCAAATTCAATTGTACAGGTAACAACATAATGCTGGTTTGCCATCACCTCCATTTCATATCCTCCGTCTTCTCCCGTTACCGTTTCATACACAAGGGTGGCATCTTCACCTTCCGCCCTGATTTGAGCTCCGGGAATAAAAATTTCATTTCCGTTTGGAGTTTCCCAATATACCTGTCCATGAATTCCTGCATTTTGAGTATCGGAAATTTCCAAATAAAAATCCTGCCAGTTTTCCTGGTCAGCTCCGATATGCACATAAGCAAACCCTGTTTGATATCCTTCATGTGATGCGGTTACATCATAGTAACCGGAAGGGAGCGGGAGTTCGTAGTACCCTTCTTCGTTTGAATTTGTTTCATAAACCGGCTCTTCCTGATCATTGGGAGTTGCCCGTATGTGAGAACCGGGAATCGGAATCCACTCGTTTGGATTATCGGTTTGACCTCTTACAAAACCATGAAGTGTAAGATCAATATCATCCATCGGTTGTAGATAAAAATTCTGTTCCACTTCCTGATTGGCAATGACCATAACCGTCTCATCATCCTGCGGTTGATATCCTTCCGCTTCCACCCAGGTTTGATAAAATCCTGCAGGAAGAGATATTTCGTAACCACCATTATTTCCTGTCATTGTTGTCCATGTGTCTCCAATAACACTATTGGCAAAATGAAGTACAGCACCGGGAATGGGAATGACTTCATCAGGGTCTAAACTCATTTCATACACGTGACCGAATACGACACCGTTTTCCGGTTCTTCCAAATAGATACAGGCAATGTTGCCGGGTTCAGATTCCTCTCCGTTTAGTACTGCTGTTACCCTGAAACAACTTTCATTGGAAGGTGGAAGGTAGTCTCCAAATACATGAAGATAATTGGTCTCTACAGATTCCCCAACCAGCATCCAATTCATATCGTCATAACCATAATGCATGTAAATATGAAATGCCGGCTCTGTAGGATCCACACCTGAATACCCCCAGTCCAGTTCTACTCCACCGTAAAGACCACCACCATCCGGGACATATTCTGCAATCAGATCGTAGGGGGGGGATAAATCAGAAAATTCCAGATCTACACAAGCTTGTTCGGAAGGGTCTGATTCTCCGAATTCATCGTTTACTGCTGTTACACGATAGCAAATTTCCGGGGGTGATGCATCTGGAGGCCAGGGCAGGTAATGACCAATTTCATTGTACTCTGTTGTTCCGATCTCGATCCACGGATTTTCAGGGTCATCATTGAGGTTTGCAAACGCCCGGAAGAAAACATAATCAAAACCCGGTGAATCGTAGTAATCCCAGTGGAGAGTTGTATAATTGCCGTTATTACTCAATTCAGCTGTCAAGTTATAGGGTGGCGGAAGATCCGGCTCCCAACCCAAAAATTGGAAGTTGAGTTCCGTCTCATTTCCTGCTGTGATAATAGCTTCGCTTTCCTGCTGACCATATTCAGTCTCACAATAGACAATCCATGGTTCTTCGTTAGCCCAGAGTTCAAGTTCATAATGTCCTTCCTCATCCGTATGGGTTTGAAACCAGGGTTCAGGACCCCAGGACGGTGTAGCTCCAATGGATGCTCCAGAAACAGGGATCACAGGTCCCGAGGGAGAAATTTGATAAGTTACCATTCCTAATAAGATTCCATTTTCATCTCCCTGAGAAGGAGAAAGAACAAAGTTTAGTTCAGCTTCCTCTCCTTCCGGCATGATGGTAGCGGTTTGAGACTCATACCCTTCCGCTTCACAAATCACTGCCACAGGACCGTCCCAATTCCATTCAAACACGAATTCGTAATTTCCCGCCTCGTCGGAATAGTCGTACCAATCCGTGACTTCTGAACTGGCGATTCCCACATAGGCACCGTGAACGGGTATTATTCCCCCATCAGCATTGGAACTGGAGACGTTCCCAAATAAGACAATATCCTGGGCGTTAGCAGAGGATAGACCAAGGAGGGAGGAAAAAAGAATCAGTGATGTAAAATTTGAAAATTTCATAGCACTCTCCGAGTTATTTAATAATTAATAGGGCAAAATGTAATAAAACTTTTCCTAAAAAACTAAACTTGTCAGGATGTGCTGTGTTTTACATCTCGGGTAACTTTAGCAGGTAAAAATAATTAATCAGATAATTTTGGATCTATATATTTTTTCAGATTATCATCAATAGGTGCCCATTCCACATGAGTGTTATAATACCCATGTGCCGTTGGAATAATTCCATGATTTTCTTCTAAATTTCCTAATGTAATGTGAATTTCATTTTTCCATTTTGTGGATTTGAACAAAAATGAACTTCCGCAGTTCGTACAAAAACCATATTGAGATTTCTCGGAGGATTTATACCATTTGATATTTTCTTCTCCTTTTGAAAAAGAGAAACTTTCTTTTTCTGCACCCACCCATGTTACGAATCCCGCACCATGAGAACGGCGGCAGCGGGTGCAGTGGCAATGCCCGCACCATTTTACCGGAGTTTCAACTGTAAATTGAACTGCTTTACAAAGACAGCTTCCGTTTAGTCGCTTTCTTCCGTTTCCCATAAATTAAATACCAATCCGAATGGGTCCTCAATGTAACAGTCTTTTCCTTTTCCTTCCCATTTGACAATTTTACATCCATGTTCCAGTAGATGATTCTTTGCTGTTTCTAGATCATTGACAAAAAACTCCAGAACCGTATTTTGTCTATTTTCATTTTTTATTACATAAAAACAGGAATCCCCTGTTTCAAATTCAATTTCATTTCCGGTGTCGTTTTTTATGGGGAGTTCTAGAATGTTCGAATAGAATTTTCGGGCAGAATCAATATCTTCCGTTAATACAGCAACATTGTTACTTTTCTTAAACGTCGGTTTCAAAAGGGGACATAGAACATATTATTTATCCTCGTCAATGACTATTTTTCTTTTGATGATCCTGACTTCGTCTTCATCCTCATCGTCTTCATCCTCGTCCAATTCAATGACGATGTCTTTTCCGTCCTTCGAAATCCATTTAAAACTGTGTTCCATGTTGTCCAAATCATCCAGTACAATTTCTGCTCCGTTAATTTCAACCACAATTACGGTGTCTCCATCCACAATTTCTTTTTCCACTTCAACTTTCATTTCATGACTGTCTCGATCAAAATGACGTTTCATTCGTTTATGATGTGAAGTGCCAGACATTTGAAAAATCCCGAAAGCAATGATAACAAGCAAAAGGTATTTCCAAAGCATATTTAGTTTTTCTTTTGTGTTCATGATTTATATTCCTTTAATGTTGTATTATTTTCCACTCAACATTTTAAAAGAATTAATAAAGAAGAAAAAGGAATTTAGTGGATGGGTAAAAACAGTCATAAAACTCTTTAAATTATTTTTCTTATAAATCCTTTTAATTTAATTCCTTGTGGCCTGAAGCCTTTGTGGCGAGCAATTTAATTAAGTTAGTTTAAACAAATATTGAAATTTTATGTAATATTGTTCAAAATCTTTTTTCCATGCATCATTTTCAGAATTAATAAAAGTCCAACTTGAACCAATGTAAAAAATAGTGAACGGATTTGGCTGATAACTTAGAAGTGGTTGCACATCAATGGAATTACTTGATTTCCAATATTGTGAAACGATTCTGAAATTGATGTCAGATGTAAACTGGTTTTCCAACCGAATTCTCCCGATGATATCTGAATAAACCTCATCTCCGGAATCTATATAAGTTGATCGAGACTGATGGATTGAACTTTTAATAATAAATGTGTTATTGGGTTTAATTTTCAGCCATCCATTTAAGGATTGATTCAGAGCTTGAAAAGGCTCATCATCTCTGATAATTTCTTTTCCAAAGTTTGGGTTAAGGCCGAAGGAAACAAAATTAGAAAATTGAGTATTTACAGAAAACATTATGGTATAATTATTTTCAAATACTTCGTTTTTATATTTTTCTGTATTCTGGAAAAGCGTTAATTCACACCGAGTCTGCCCTCTAAATACTCCATCCAAACTGACATACGTCCAATTTTCTCTCCAGTCACCATTGTAGTAAAACACTTTTCCCGGAGCCACAACAAAAGAGAACTGCTCCACAAATTGGGTTTCAGGATAAAACATGACCCAAATATTTCCGGCTATCTGTTTTAGATCATTTAATTGAATATATCCATTATCAGCTCTGAATCCCGGTGATGTATAATTATACATAGCCATTGTACCCCAATTTCTCCCAAATCTTTCTAAGTTGAAATACCCGCCATGACCGGTAAAATCTTCACCGTCAAAATCAGCTGTCAGAGAATTGTTGTTAAATTCAATTCCATTTACTCCTGAATCAACCGTCAAGGTTATGTCATTGGGTTCCTGCGTTTTTGTTCCAAATAATTGCCAATCGAAAATGACTGTGTCGGAAAAACGATACAAACCATCCATTCCTGCTAACGTATTAAATCCTTTTTGATATCTTCTATCTGTTAAAATTCCTCCAATATATGCACCGTCATTGAGGGAATGTTTCGTACGAAAAATATTGGAACTGCTTTTTCCTACCTCTACCACCGTACCAAAATCAGCAAATGGAATAATTAAATGAGTATTTTCATCCAGAGCAGAGAGAAATCCAAATTGTGTTTTTCCAACTTGTCCCAGCATTTTAGCAGCAATGATGGGATCGTTCACTGATCGGGTATATACCAATCTGATTTTTGGTTTCCAACTAAAACTTCCCGTATTAAACAGATCAACTCCTTCATTAAAAAACGGTCTCGTTTCAGGATAAGACAGAGCAGTTCTGCTGTTAAGATCGATTTTTGCTGCATCGGACTCCACTTGACTGAAATCTGGATTCACTGTTATTTCCATGGATGAATTCAGCAGGGGAAACGAAATCCCAAACCCAAAGTTTTGATCAAATGATTCATCATAAAACCCTACGGCACTTGGTAAAAATTCAATGGGGGATTTATATCGAATATTTTTCAGTCCGTATAAATGCCCCAATTGACATAATTGACATTGATTATTTCGGTCAAAAGGGACGGAAGCCAATTGTTTTCGGCTATCTTCTCTTGGAAGTATTCTGAAAAACGATATTCGCCAATGGTGTTCAGTTGTCTTTGGGATTTGCATAGATTGAAACGGAATGGCAATCTCTACTTCGTAACCATCATCAGTCATTCGTCCTGAAGATTCCCAAACTGCATCCCAGTCCGTTTTATCCATTGTTCCGATTTTCTGGCCATCTGCCTGATTCCCCAATGGATTAGAAAAAAACTGATATGCCATGACTGCATCATTTTGGGTATCAATTATAACACCAACAATATCGTCCTCAAAAATAGCATCTCTTTTGGATTGATGAACACGAATTTGGGACGGGTCATCCTTTGCCTTGAAACCAATATAAAGGTGTTCAGAATCATAAGTGATGTTAATTTGTGTCTCAACCTGAGGCGGAATGTTTTCCCCGGGCATGACCTCCACTAAATCGGTAATCTTTTCAGTCCCAGTCCACTCTAATTCAGAGATGATTCCATCAATCTTGATGGGATGCTGAGCTGGAGAAATATGAATAGAATTATTTCCTGATAAGAAAGATGTCAGCAGAATTAATGCAACGTTGAAATAATTTTTCGTCATGTATGATTATTAAAAAGAACTTCTTTTTATTTATCTTCTGTAGAGTGTAAGGCGATTCTGTTTCCTTCACTATCCAAGACAACTGCCCGGACACCATGAGGCCCGATCATACGGGCAGGTTCTATGATTTCGCCTCCATTCAGTTCCACTTTTGAAACCGCATCATGGATTCTCCCATCCACATTCATGTAAACTAGAATTCCTGATTTGGAAGTAATTTCTTTTTTATTGATTACCAAACATCCTCCGTTTCCGTTTTCATGATCCAATACACAAAATTTTACATCACCAAATTCTTCAGTAAATATTTTAATATCCATTATGGATTCATAAAAAGTTTTTGCCCTGTTCAAATCTGAAACGGGAATATCAAACCACACAGCTCTGTTGTTTTTTGCATTAAAATCAGTCATTTAAACCTCTAAATTTTTATTAATTTATGGTTTAGTACTTGAATACTGGTATTTCGGTTCCCAGTCTTTTTCCAAAGGTGGAAGAAGATCGTTGATGTCCCACATATTACAGTAGTTGTCTCCGGGACCGAAATAACTTTTGGAATAATGAAAAATATTTCCTGTTTTCTTTCGAATAAATGTTGCAATTCCTGGCCAACACCCATCACTTCCGTTGAAAAATCCCACCTGTTTATAGAAATCTAAATTCTGACAGGAAACCATAGTGAATTTCCATCCTCTTGAATTAGCGAAAGACGTTTGGATTTTAGGCGAATCGGGAGATACAACTGCGAATCCAGCCCTATTTTCCAAGTGTTGGTATAGTCCGTTAAAACCGTCCGCCCAAAGGGTGCAGTATGGGCAGGATTTTCCCATATTGAAAATCAGGATCAATTCATTACGATTATTAAATAATGAGGAAAATTTTATTGGCTTATTATTTTTATCTTTGAATGTATAATCACTGATTTTCTTTAGCGTTTGTTTTGTCCGCAATATTTTTAGTTCTTTCTTTTTATCAGAAATAAGCTTCTCTATAGATTCAATTTTTTTGGTGACGGTCATAATTTTATTGATTTAAAGTGAATCAAGTTATGTTAAAAATAATGCTGGTTTCAATAAGTAAGTGCAACATTGTTTGATTCCCAGATAAACCCAACTTGTGTTTCCGAACAAATATTTTTGTAAATTGATATTAAAATTGAGCCTTTAAACTTCCTAATTAGAAATGACCGATAAGACCATCCCTTTTGCAAAAAGCCGTCCTGTTTTGGGATTTCTCCCTGAATTCAAAAAAGACAGACTGGGTCTGTCTTCCCGAATCATGAAAAAATACGGTGATATTGTACAATATAAATTAGGTCCTCATGAAAATGTGATGATCACACATCCGGATTACATCAAACATGTACTTCAGGAAAATTATAGCAATTATAAAAAGGATTATTTTTATGAGGATCTGAAACTTGTTTTAGGTCAGGGATTGGTTACAAGTGAAGGCGAATTCTGGAGACAGCAGAGGAAATTAATTCAACCTGCATTTCATAAACACCAGATATCCCGATTTGCAGAGATCATGGTGAAAAAGTGCAATGAATTGGTGAATGAGTGGTCTGAAAAAGATGGACAGATTTTTGACATATGCGCAGAAATGAAGAATCTCACAATGGCAATAGTGAGTCTTGCTCTTTTCAATACAGATTTAAGTTATACTTCCAGCAAACTCGGAAATGCAATAAATAATTCAATAGATTTTGTTAATGGGAAAATGGAGTCATTTATTCGCTTACCGCATAGGATACCTACACCGAGGACGATGTCTTTCAACCGAAATTTTTCTATTGTAAAAAAAACCATTATGGACATGATCTCAGAAAGAAGACAAAACCCCGGACAGACTCATGATTTGATGGATATGCTCATCGCAGCTCAGGATGAGGAAACCGGTGTGGGGATGAGAGATGAACAATTATTTGATGAGATCATGACATTGTTTTTAGCAGGTCACGAAACCACTGCAAACGGACTTGTTTGGACATTTTATCTACTCAACAAGAATCCTGAAACAGAAAAATTCCTTTTTGAAGAATTGAAAGATTATCCTATTGATTTTAACCTTGAATTATCTGACATTTCTGATCTTAAATACACAACAGCAACAATTAAGGAAAGCATGAGAATGATTCCTCCGGTGTGGGGAATCGGCAGGGAAGCAATTAATGATGACCAATTTAATGGTTTTGTCATCCCTGCAGGGATGACGGTATTTATCCCAATTTATCAAATGCATTATCATATTCAATATTGGGATGATCCGAATTTATTCAATCCCGGACGGTTTTTGGATGAAGATTTGGAAAAGAAAAACCGCTGGGTTTATTTACCTTTTGGAGGTGGTCCCCGTCAGTGTATCGGAAATAATTTTGCATTAATGGAGATGCAGATCATTGTTTCAATGATCGCAAGAAAATTTACACTGAATATGATATCAAAAGATGAGGTAGGACAAAACCCTGGTGTTACTCTGAGACCCGAAAAAAGTTTATTGATGAAAATTACCGATAGACATGAGTAAATAAATAAGCGGGAATAGAGAAATTATGACACAAAATAATTATGTAAAACGTAATTATGTAACATCCAGCGGTTACGTTTTACATTTTTACGTTTTATTAGAGATACCATTACTAAGTGCTATTTTGGTTTTATCAATATTCAAAAAGCTGATAATCAGGTTTACACTTTGACTCAAAAGGTTAAGGAACAAAAATACGATTATGACTATGCCATCATAGGTTCCGGTTTTGGCGGTTCGGTGTCTGCTTTGCGTTTGTCGGAAAAAGGGTACAAGGTTTTGGTGATCGAAAAAGGGAAGTGGTGGAGTTCGAAGGATTTTGCAAAAACCAACTGGAATCTAAAACGATGGATGTGGCTTCCTGCATTGCGATTTTGGGGTATTTTAAAATTGACTTATTACCGTCATATTGGGATTGTCTCCGGTGTAGGAGTAGGAGGAGGATCTTTGGTATATGCCAATACACTTCCAATCCCAAAATCATCTTTTTTTAATTCAAATAGTTGGTCACAATTGGCTGATTGGGAAGAGGAATTAAAGGACTATTACCCATTGGCATTGAAAATGCTGGGAGCAGATAAAAACCCCAGACTGGAAAGGGGAGACCTTGCTCTGAAAGAAATAGCTAAAGAAATGAACAGGGGTGAAAATTTTCATTCTACAAATGTTGCTGTTTATTTTGGAAAACCGGGAGAAACATTACCTGATCCATATTTTAATGGAAAGGGTCCTGAACGAACAGGATGCATTTTTTGCGGTGGCTGTATGGTGGGTTGCCGTCATAATGCCAAGAACACACTGGATAAAAACTACCTTCATTTAGCACAGCAAAACGGAGCGGTGATTCAAGCAGAATCTGAAGTAGTTGATGTAAAACCAATGGGAAATGAAAACGGTTCAGATGGATACGAAGTGTTTTGGGAAAAATCCACCGCATTGCTATTTAAGAAAAAAGGGAAAATTAAATGTAAAGGAGTGATTTTTTCTGGAGGGGTTTTGGGAACTGTTCAACTCCTTTTATCCCTGAAGGAGTCGTCACTCCCTCATCTTTCGGATAAAGTGGGATGCATGGTACGAACCAATTCAGAAGCATTGATTCCTATTACCTCATTTGACAAAAATTCAGATTTTTCTATCGGAGTGGCTATTGGTTCTATTCTACACACCGGGAAACATACCCACATGGAACCGGTGAGATATTCCAAGGGGTCGGGATTTTGGCGGTTATTTGTCCTGCCTCGTGTTTTCGGAAAAACTTTTTTGACAAGACTTCACAAAATGTTTTTAGAATTGATTCTACACCCCATCAAAAACCTGAAAGTTTTATTCGTATGGGATTGGGCAAAACGAACTCAGATTCTAATGTTCATGCAAACTTTGGACAGCACATTGAAATTTTCAAAAAGTAGGCTTGGAAAACGTATGAAGACAAATCTGGAAAAAGGGAAAGCCCCCACACCTTTCATACCAGAAGCAAATGAATATGCTGAAAAATATGCTGCAAAACTTAATGGAAAACCTATGATGCCGAATAATGAAGCACTGTTTGGAATGTCAACTACAGCTCACATATTGGGAGGAGCTGTTATGGGGAAAGACAAAACTGAAGGAGTGATTGATAAGGATAATCGTGTGTTTGGATATGAAAATCTTTATGTCTGTGACGGTTCCATAATTTCTGCTAATCCCGGTGTTAATCCTTCACTAACGATTACAGCACTTACGGAAAGAGCTATGAATAAGATTCAGATTAAAAAGAATTGATAATTTTAAATGAGGGTCTTTATTTTTTCCCACTCAATTTCCATCCCAGCCAACCCATGGGGATATAACACAAAGTTAAATCCAAAACATTATACCAGAGCGGAGCGGGAATCATTTGTGTGGCTGCAATTCCGCCCAGCAGGAAAAAAACACCAATCACCATAGCAAGTACCAGATAGTAGCTTGAAGAAAATTTGGCTGTGATGAATGCTCCCGCCAAAGTCCCTCCAGCGTGGGCAAGAAAGGGAAACACAAAATGTTTTAACTCAAATAGATGAATGTTATTCTTGATATTTTCCGCATCCATGATATTCATACCATCCGGCGGCGGTATTAATTTGCTTCCGATGATGATGAGTCCCATATTGACAACCATTCCTAAGACACCACCGATAAGAACTGCAAAAATATTTCTAAGTATTGACTTCATTGTAACTCCTTAAATTGAATGAAATTGTATTGTAAAGTTTAATTTTATAATAAGACAATACCTAACATTAATAGTTTGTTTTATATTTTTCATAAATGTCTTAATAGTGGAATTATTGATTGTTTTCAGATTTTTTTTATTACGTAATTTTTAAGTGATGTTGGAAATAAAAAAATGGACAGAAAGTGATAAAGATTTTCAGGAAATAGCACAAATCCAAAATCTGGTTAATCATGATTCTATTGATCATCCTGACGATTTAAAACAAAAATGGCTGAACCGGGACAAAACCGTTTTGACAGAGAAATATTTTTTATGCAAAAACGGTGAAAGAAAAGGAATCTTACATTTTAGTCAAGGGTCCAAGGTCAATAAAAGGAATTGCTATTTTAATATTTATCTGGATCCCGATATCCAGACTCATTCAAATTATAATTTGTTGTACGAACAATTGCTGAAAAGGGTAAGTGAGTTTAATTGCAATCGCCTTTTTCCATGGACATTTCTTCATGATAATTACAGGAATTACATTGATTTTTTAAAGCAAGAGGGATTCAAAATCATTCAACGACATCGAGAATATAAACTTGACGTTGACCAGTGTGACCTTTCACCTTTTGAAGGATTGGTCAGCAAGTTAGAACGAGAGGGGATACATATTTATGAGTCAAAAATTGAAATGCAGGAATTTCCAGACCATTACAAAAAACTGGAAGAATTGGTCTGGAATTATATTCAGGATGAACCCATGATGGACGGTGATTCTCATGTTCGAAAACCCTACGAAAGATGGTTAAAAAAAAGAAAGGTGTTTGAGAAGAAAAAATATGGAGTGGAAATGGTAGCAGTAAAAAATTGTGAGTATTTGGGTTTAACCAGAGTGATTGTCAAATATAAAAGTGAGCCGGAAAAAGGATACACGGAGTCAACGGGAGTATTAAAGAAATACCGAAGACAGGGAATTGCTACAGCACTAAAGGTTGAATCCATAAAGAAACTGAAGGGAAAAGGGATAAAAAAGGTCATAACCGGGAATGAAATAAATAATCCCATGTATAAAATTAACGAATCTGTCGGTTTTGAATTAAAAGAGCAGAGTCTGGAGTTTAGAAAAGATATTTAGAGGTTTAACGAAATTCTCATTTTTTTGTATATCCAGAATTTTAAAAGCCCCTTATCTTTTAAGGGGCTTTTAAAATAATTACATTATTTAATTTAATTAGATAATGTCCATACAGAAGCTATGCATTCTGCATCTTCCCAATCTGCATTAGCTGCTTCACATTCTGCTTGAGTTTCATACGAATCATCATTACACTCTGCGTCACCATGCATTTCAATAGTTATAGTGCCATCTTCATTGAATGTACCAGGAGTTGTCGATACTGACCATTCTAATCCTGCATCAGTACAATCCGCTTCCGTTGTATAATCATCATTACTATCATCCATAGATTCATCGTAACATTCAGTATCAGTAATTGTTAAAACATTATCAACTAGAGTATAGGTTCCTGTATATCCATCTGGACTTATAAATACACCATCAGCACCAAATGTAGCACTATTACCCATCGTTGCACCAAATATAGTTGCTAAAGGATTCCAACCAAAAAGCAACCAATTACCTTCAGCAGTTCCACATGCTTCAGCAGATGCCCAAGTATCTAAATCTCCTAACCCTTCACCATTATCATCCAAGCACATTCCTGTGAACCACATCCCATCAGGACAAGTATCTTCACCTGATTCACCATCCATACACTGACCTACAGGGCAATCAGCTTTAGTTGTAACTGATTCATCTGTAGTACACATTCCTGAAACACCATTACCTGAGCACTCTTCCCCTTCATAAACTGTTACGGTTGAAATAGTATATATACCTTCGGTAAAAGTAGCTGCATCGCCTGAATCATCATCTTTTTTATCTTCGCATCCAAACCAAAATAAAATAGGCAGGACTAACAAAATATATTTTATTTTCATTTGATTTCGATTTCCTTTTATAGAGTGTTAATTAAAAATAGGTGTCTTCTTGACAATCCAGAAGAGTAATATCATTTCAACATTTCTTCCAAGAAATATTAGGTCATTATAGTGAACTTTTTGGAGTCAATAGTGGCTTATAACAATTTCTCCCTGACTGCTGGTCCTCATCCAGTATCCACCACCAGGGGTTAATTCGTTCACAGTATTGTAACCTTCTTCAAATTCAAAAAATGTACCGCTTATGATAATTCCAGCAGGATCATAGATGGATTCAATTTCAATAGAGGATGAAATTCCTGAAATCAAATTCCACCCTTCATTAAGAAGAAGGTTCAGTTCATAAACGGGGCCTCCGGTAATTGAGTTTGAACCATCTTCAGGAAATCTAAGCCAATAGCCCATTCCGGGAATGAGTTCACTCTCGGAAATATATCCAGAGCCAAATGAAAATAGGGTACCGGTTATTGCCTCAGGAAAGAGGGAACTGTAGTCTGCATTTTCAATAAATGCCGGTAACCCCACTAAATTCCAACCTTCATTAAAGTCAACTTGAACTGTAATTAGAACGGGATTTTCTGCATACCAATCATCAAACAGATCCTGTAAAGTATCAATGGGATCAATTCCGGGAGTTGTATTGTTCACATTCAGGTGGAGATGTAAACTGTCTTCGGTAGTTGTGGATTTGGCTACACGAATAAATGCTGAAAGGGAAGAGATTCCGTAGTTTAGACAACGGGTATCAGCACCGGGGATTTTTGCACCCTGCATGGCAGCCATAAGACGGGTTGCCAGAGATCCCTGTGTATTTAGAAAATTCACTTCCATGGAATCCAGAACTTCCGGTCCCAATAAAATATTTCCCTGAATGGAGTAGGTGGGACCAAGAATGTGATCTTTATAATCGTAACAGTTTTCACCGGTGAAGGCAGCACTTCGTCCTCCATTGACCAAGTCAACGACTCCATACTGGCGGATCGAAGGATTTCCCTGAGCATCATTTTCCACTAAGAACTCAATGATTTCCTCAGGGGAATAGCCCTGCTCCATTAAATCAGAAGCATTATTTTGGTTGGTGCTGTTCCAATAAGATTGGGTATGAATTGTCCCCACTCCCGGATGAATATCGCTGATGATTATCGAACCGTTAATGCAGGATGCCCCGGCACTGCCCACTTCCTGCGTTTCCGGATCAACCGCTACGATTGAAAATGTGTCCTGGCTGATTATCTCTGATATAAGCAGACATAATATGAGACAGGAAAAATGTTTCTTATTCATATGTTACCGAACATGATTTTCTCCAATTTTTATAAAATCTGGAAAATTTCCACCAAGCACACAGTGTGTCTTTCTGCATTGCAGAAAATATTTCTCTTTGATACTCAAGTGACTGTGCAGGGGTCATGCGGTATGTACGTCTGGGATTTCCATGTAATCCTTTTAAAACCAGCCATTGACCCTTAACGTAAATCAGTGTGTGTGAAGATGCCGGTTCATTGGATGGGCTCAGAAGGTAAACATGGGTTAAATCTTCAACACCGGCTAATTTCCGCCTCCAGTTTACGGACAAAACCGGGGTTTGCAGTGTAACTTTAGTCATGGGAGTAAAGAGAACATCCAATATTCTCCAGGATTCATCCGCACTTATTTTACCGTCTTTTGCATGGTTCACCATGTTTTGAATATTTTGTAGCTTTATTGGAACAGTAAAATCAACACTATTTTGGTTTATTCCTTTTTCAAAAACAAATCCTTCACCGGTATGATGAATTGTAAAGTTTTCTCCGGTCTCCTCAATGGTGATACCCAAGTGATTAAAAATTCCACGGAAGTATTCAACCAATTCAGGTGTTTGTAAAATGTTTTCCCAGGTCTTCATGGATGATGCATCCTGGGAGTAAACCCCGGTAATAAGTAAGATTGGTAAAAAAATGGATTTTGTCATAAAGAACTCCTGAAGCTGATAAAAATAGTGTCAAATAATACACTGTGATTCTGAAATAATCAATAGCAAGAATGGGTGAATTATTTTTTGGATTGGATATTCATCTTCGGTTAACATCTTTGTAATATTTTAGGAGTAGAATTATGTCTATATTTAGAATTGGAGAAATTATTTTGAAATTGTTTAAACAACTGCCCTTTCTTTTTATTACCTCGTCCTTCATTTTCCTTTCAACATCAGGATTATTCGGTACGGATATTTACGGACCAAAACCATTTCATCAAATATTAGAATCCGATTTCACCGAAACATGGACACCTGAATCTATTCCCAATATAGAAAACAGAAAGCATGTACTTTTACTCGATACGGGAATGTCAAACTGTCTTTCTGTTGATAATTCCGCTACTCCAAACCTTACAGTTACTGAATTATCAATTTTGACCGGAGGTTCAGGCAATTATGGAACAATACTGCAATCCATGTTCCAGTTACTCGATCTCAACACAGCAAATCTTGCCACCGAAGACCTTTCTGATACTTATACCCTCCATCCCGAACTGTATTCCTATTACGCCATTGATGCAGATGCAGATCCAAATACAATTAATTCAACTGATTTGACTGTCCGGGACAAATCCAGTTATTACATGTCGGAACAGAACACGATCGGTTTTCTTGTATTCACTTTTACCGGTTCCTCATCATCATCAAAGATTCAGGCTGTCAAACGATATATTTATGAGATCAACTCTAATGAATATTTAGAAGACCAGAACTGGTCATCTACCCAATGGCTTGTGATGAACGATAGCTACGTTCAGCTCACCAATAATGAAGCCGACGCAACTAATTTTTTCATCGCAGATGCAAACGATATTATTGATGTTTCAATTTCTTTAGGGTCTGACTTTAATCCGGGGGAAACATCGTGGCAAACGAATTCATTTGCATCCTATCCCATTGACGCCAATACAGGTGATCTTGCAGTATGGGATTACGATGAAAGCCAACTGAACACCGATATTTATGAAAAAGTGGATACATATTACCATACACAATTCGGTGCAGGAACCGATGCTGCGACTGCTGCATCTCAGGCACTTGATGACAT
>CAZSIH010000027.1:8879-20743 GCA_964606925.1 uncultured bacterium | reverse complement strand
TATCTGCATGTTTTAACAGGGGATGACCGGATACATATGTGCCAAGTACTTCCTTTTCAAAAGTCAGAGATTGCTTCTCACTCCATGGTTCACTTTCATGTAATTTTGGTTCCCTTATCATAGAACTTGACCCGTCTTTTCCACCAAAGATATCTACCTGATTTATGTTCCGGTCGTTTTGCATACTCTGACCATATTTCAGAACATCATCAATGGAAGCAAACAGATCAGCCCTTTTCCCGGGAAGGCAATCCAGCGCTCCTGCTTTAATTAAACTTTCAACCACTTTTCTATTCAATGATGTAGATATCACTCTGGAGCAAAGGTCGAAAATTGATATAAACTCTCCCTTCTCTTCTCTTTCAGCAATAATACTTTTTAAGGCAGATGAACCAACATTCTTTATCGCATTTAACCCGTAAGAAATACTTTGGTCGTCAATGGGTTGAAAATCAATATCGGAAATATTAATGTCAGGAGGGTGAACCTGAATATTTAATTTTCTGCATTCATTAATGAGCCGGACAATCCGGTTTGTATCTGACATAAAACTGGTGAGGTTTGCAGACATAAACTCAACCGGATAGTGTGTTTTCAACCATGCGGTTTGATATGCAATGTATGCATAAGCCGTTGAGTGACTTTTGTTAAAACCATATTCTGCAAATTTTTCGATCAGGGAAAATATGTCTTTTGCTTTTCCGGAATTAATCTTGTTTTTTTCTGCTCCTTCCACAAAATCAGTTTTCATTCGATTCATGAGTGCTGCATCCTTTTTACCCATTGCCCGACGCATCAGGTCTGCATCTGCCAGAGAGAACCCAGCAATTTGATTGGCGATTTGCATCACCTGTTCCTGATAAACAATAATTCCATACGTTTCCTTTAAAATAGACTCAAGGTTTTTATGCATATAATCAATTGTTTTTTTACCCTGTTTCCGATTGATAAAATCGTCAATATTGTTCATCGGACCCGGTCTATATAATGCATTCAATGCGATTAAGTCTTCAATACAAGTTGGTTTTAATTTTTTTAAAAATTCCCGCATTCCTGCCGATTCAAATTGAAATATTCCAATAGTAAGCCCCTTTGCAAAAAGAGAATACACATCCTTGTCTTCAAGAGAAATGGTTTGAATATCCACCTTTTCATGATTCTTTTCAATCAATTCTAATGTCCGTTCAATTACCGTTAGATTTCTAAGTCCGAGGAAATCCATTTTTAAAAGTCCTAATTTTTCAAGACCTTTCATATCATACTGGCTGGTTACGTCTCCCTTTGATGATTTATATAATGGAATGAAATCGGTTAGGTCTCCCGGTGCGATGACCACCCCTGCTGCATGAGTGGAAGCATGGCGATTTACACCTTCCAAAATGAGAGAATGTTCAATTAATTCTTTGTATGTACCCTCTGCCATTTTCTTGAATTCCGGACTTTTCTTTAAAGCGCCTTTCAATGTTATATTCAATTCTTCCGGGATTTCTTTGGCGATCTTTTCCACTTCTCCGTAGGGATATCCCATAACACGCCCCACATCTTTCACTGCCTGGCGAGCTTTCATCTTTCCAAAAGTAATAATCTGGGTTACGGATTTTTCTCCATATTTATCTTTGATATATTGGATAACCTCACCCCGGCGTTCATAACAAAAATCAATGTCAATGTCAGGAAGGCTCACCCGTTCAGGATTTAGGAAACGTTCAAACAGTAAATCATGTTTCATGGGATCAATTGTGGTAATCCCTAATGCATAAGAGACTAAACTTCCCGCAGCGGATCCCCTTCCCGGTCCCACAGGTATATGATTTTTTTTCGCATAGGCAACAAAATCAGCGGTGATTAAAAAATACCCTGAAAAATCCATTTGTTTTATTACAGAAAGTTCATAATTCAAGCGTTTTTTCAATTCAGCTGTTATTTTGGGGTACAAATTCTTAAGACCTTTCATACACAGAGTTTGGAGATATAAATCCGGATCTTTTTCCTTTGAGTTTTCAGGAATAGTAAAAACAGGCAGATGATGGGAATCGAAATTCAGTTTCAGATTACATCTTTCCGCTATTTCAAGTGTTGCATCGCAGGCTTCCGGTAGATCGTCAAACAGTTTTCTCATCTCTTTAGGGGAACGAAGATAAAATTCCTCTTTCTCATATCTCATTCTTTTTTCATCACTCCGAAAATGATTGCTCTGCAGGCAAATGAGTATATCATGCGAATTCCAGTGATTTTTACGGGTGTAATGAACATCATTGGTCGCCACATATTTAAGCCCCATATGTTTTGCCAATTTCAGGTTTTTCTCGTAGGCATGGTCTTCCTTCATATCGTGACGCTGGATCTCAATATAAAAATTATTTTTTCCAAAAATTTCCAAATGTTCCTCAACCACACGCTGTGCTTCAAGATCTTTCCCCTTCAAATGCAAGCTGGTTATCTCGCCATTCAGGCAGGCAGAAAGTCCGATGAGACCTTCTGAATGTTCTTTCAAAAGTTCCTTATCCATTCTCGGTTTATAATAAAATCCCTCAAGGAAAGATGAGGAGGACAGTTTCATTAGATTTTTATAACCCTGTAAATTCTTACACAGAAGAATTATGTGAAATGTCCGTTGACGGTGTTCCTGAGCTACTTCCCTTACTGTTCGACTACCCTTCCCAACAATATATGCTTCCATTCCGATTATCGGGTTTATTCCTTTTTTCTCGCATTGAAGGTAAAAATCCACCGCACCAAACATATTGCCATGATCGGTTAACGCGATGGAATTCATCCCAAGTTTTTTGGTGCGATTTACCATTTGTTTTATTGGTTGCGCCCCATCCAAAAGACTGTAATCGGAATGATTATGCAGGTGGACGAATTCAGCCCCCATAAGTAGTTCCGGTATAAATTGAAAAGATTCCCATTATTGTAGCGATTTTAAGTAAAATGGATGATTTTCTGGCTGTTGATCTTGAGTGTGATTTCACGAACGAAAATACAACAATTGTCAATGGCAACTCAACTCCCAAGACAAGCGGAACAAGATAAAATGTGGAATATATTTTTGTAAAATATGGAATGAGTGACAGAATCCCTGTTATCACAGAAAGTAGGACGACCAGTTGAACAGCTTTATCTAGTCCAAACATTATAGGGAATGTGTTCAACCCTGATCTTTTGTCCCCCTCCATATCTTCGATGTCTTTTATCAATTCCCTTACAAACGTTAAAGAAAATGCAAGACCAGCAGGAATGATCATTGGAATAATATCTCCAAATACAAACCCGCAAAACAAAAAGATTAGTCCTAATAAAAACGCAATGACACCATTTCCAACAAGTGGTATTGACTTCAATCTGAGAGAGTAAACAATCATGAGGGGAAAGGCGATAATCCAAGCAACAACTCCCGATAACAATGGAAGTAAAAAACACATTCCCGCACCTGAAAAAAACAATATTTTTGCGTATGTCCCTGCAGTCTTTACGGAAATAGAACCAGAGGAAATTGGCCTATTTGGTCTATTTATTTTATCTTCTTTATTATCCTGAATATCATTGAAGATATTCGCACCGCCTATGAATAAAGCAACAGTCAAAATGGTGTAGATGACAAGACGGGTATTTTCTAAAGCGTTCAGAATATCGGCGCAGGCAAAAACGGTTCCTGCAGAAATAAGAATATTAATCGGGCGGAGAATGCGAACATAATCTGCCACGAGTTTCATTTGATATGTGCTATGAGAACTCTATGAATTCCTGAGTAATCTTTTTTCAACTCTGCATTCATTCCATATTTACGGAATATTTTCAATGCTTTGTAGGGATGACCTCCATTTCCTGTTTCCAAAACCATGTTTCCATTTGGTCTTACCAGTTTTTGAAAATGTTCTGCAAAATATCTATAGAATGTCAATCCATCTGCATCGTCTGTCAGCGCTGCCACCGGATCATGGTCAAATACTTCCGGCATCAAACACTTCATTTCAGTCTTAGGAATATATGGAGGATTGGAAACAACAATATTGTAACGGTGTTTTGGAGTTTCTTTAAGAATATCCATTTTTTGAAATTGGATGTTGTCCAATCCGTGGTAGCTCACATTTTTTCTTGCTGTTATTAAAGCCTTGGGAGAAATGTCGATTGCAGTAATGTTTGATTTTGGTTTTTGATTTGCCAATGCTACAGCCACACATCCTGATCCTGTTCCAATATCTAAAATTGATACTGAATCTTGGTCTGACGTGAGGCGCAATACTACATCAACCAATCGTTCCGTTTCTGGTCGTGGAATAAAAACATTTGGTTCCAAGTAAATGGGCAATCCGTAAAATTCTGTTTTACCGGTAATTTTCTGTACCGGTTCATGATTTATCCTCCGACGTATCCATTTCCTAAAGGTAGTTAACTGATGCTTGGAAACGGTCTTTTTGTTAAGATGGATGTCACTCAATTGGCAATCAAACATATCCCCAGCCATCCAAAGAATATCTCGTCGTGGATTTTCAATATGATGATATGTCAGTTCTGATTCTCCCCATGATATAATTTCATTAAGCAATCGAGATGATAACTCTGAATCATTCATTGTGTGTTTATTCCTGTCAACTGTTTCTGTTGTTCTGCCAACTGGAGCTGTTCGATGAACGATATTAAATCTCCATTTATCATGTTTTCAAGATTATGAGTAGTAAAATTAATTCGGTGATCGGTTACTCGGTTTTGAGGAAAATTATACGTTCTTATTTTTGCAGAACGATCTCCCGTTGACACTAGTGATCGCCGAGTTTCCGCCCGTTCCTGAGTCAACCTTTCTTCCTCTGCAGCAAGTAATCGGGAACGTAGGACTTTCATCGCTGAAGTTCTGTTTTTATGTTGAGATTTTTCGTCCTGGCAAGTGACAACAAGTCCTGTTGGGATATGTGTTATCCGTATTGCAGATTCTGTCTTATTAACATGCTGACCGCCGGCTCCGCTCGCACGATAAGTGTCTATTTTTAAATCTTCGTCCCGAACCTCAATGTCCGCATCTTCAGCCTCCGGTAATACAGCTACAGTTGCAGCAGAAGTGTGAAGGCGTCCGCTTGCCTCAGTTTTGGGGACTCTTTGTACCCGATGTACACCGCTTTCAAACTTCAACCTGCCGTACGCTCCTTCACCATTCAAAGAAAACGTGATACTTTTAATTCCACCAATTCCCGTTTCATTTGCATCCAGTATTTTTATGGACAGGTTTGTATTTTCTGCATAATGAGAATACATACGAAATAAATCAGCAGCAAACAATGCCGCTTCCTCTCCCCCTGTACCTGCTCTAATCTCCATGATTATACTTTTATCATCATTAGGATTACGTGGGAGAAGAAGGATTTTCAATTCCTCCTCAAATACCTTTTTCCGTTCTTCTAATTCAACAAGCTCTTCTTTAGCTAACTGGATAAGTTCATCGTCTTCATCGGATAATATTTCCTCAGCCTCATCTAATTGATCCAATAACTTTATATATTTTCTTCCCTTTAATACAACCGGTTCTAATCGGCTTCTTTCTTTGGCAATTTTCTTCATGAGTTTAGGATTCCCAATAACTTCCGGAGTGGAAAACTGGTTTTCTATTGACTCAAAATGGGTTATGATTTCTGCTACCTTATCTCTCATTAAATTGCCTCTGCCTTATATTCTTTTCCCGTCATGTTTTCATATTCATCACCAAAGGCAGATTTCAGTGCTGTAATAGCAACCTCCACCATTTCATCTTCAGGATGACTGGTTGTTATATGTTGAAGCCAAAGCCCGGGTTTTCTCAAGATTCGAAAAAGGAGTGATTCTTTTCTTGCAGTCAATTTTATAACCTCATATCCAATTCCTGACACGATGGGAATGACGGGAATATGAAACAATAATCGGATAGGAAGAGAAATAGTCCCTATTACAGAAATAATCACCGTATCTACCACTGCAAAAATTAAAATGGCAGAAAGTAGAACGATAAATAGAAAACTTGTGCCACAGCGGGGATGCTGGGTTGGAAAGGACTGTGAATTTTGAATGGTAAGTTCTTTCCCCGATTCAAAATTATACACAACTCTGTGTTCCGAACCATGGTATTGAAATAGGCGGCGGACATCTTTTAAGAGAGATATCAAAGCTAAATAAATAACAAAAAAGGCAATGCGGAATCCTCCGGAGATCAGGTTAAACCACAAGGCATCTTTTTCAACATTTAAAAAATTTGTAGTTATCCACATTGGAAGAATGAGAAAAAGGGAAACCGCTAATCCCACAGAAAATATTGTCGTGAAAATATCAGAAACCTTACTTTGTTTTTTGTTAGGATTCTCAGGTGGTGCAGCAATATCAGCAGACCATTGCAGGGTTGAATATCCTAATTTCATTGCTTCAAATAAAGAAGCTGCACCCCGTAATACTGGTTTTTTCCAAAAGGTTGATTTCTCCGTAATAGAAGAAAACGGTTCTCTTTTAATGTGAATTTTCCCTTTCGAATCCCGCACTGCAGTAGCTACAGCACCGGGAACACGCATCATCACGCCTTCAATCACAGCCTGTCCCCCCACCAGAATTGCCGGTTTCATTATGAAAAGCGACTTAAATGAAAAACTCATAAAAAGTAAAATGTTTTAAAAATAGAAATTGATGCCAATAAAACCCGTGTTTTTTTCAGTTATTGAGCGGAACTTTTACCATATTTCCTCTCAAATTTTTCTATTCTTCCTGCTGTATCAACAAGTTTTTGTTTGCCGGAAAAAAACGGGTGACACACATTGCAAATTTCAATACGCTGATCACCTACGGTGCTATACACTTCAAACTCATTTCCGCATGCACAGTGGACTTTTCCTGTCTTATATTCCGGATGAATTCCTTTTTTCATTGGTTATTCTCCTTTTTTTAATTTAGTTGGTTTAATGCCTGTCTCAATCGGTCAATTCCTTTTTGTATTATTTCCGATGAAACCGCATAAGAAAATCTGATGTTTTTTGGTGCCCCAAACCCATCCCCTGGCACGGTAACTACCCTTGATTTTTCTAATATAAATTCTGACAGCTCAGTAGAAGTATTAATTGTTTTCCCATTAACCTGACTTCCAAAATATCCGGAACAGTCCGGAAATGCATAAAATGCTCCCTTGGGTTTTGTACATGATATTTTTGGAATTTCATTTAATGAACTAATCATTAAATCTCTTCTTTTTCGGAAAGTTTTCTTCATTTCAATCATGGATGACTGGTCTCCAGTAAGAGCTTCAATCGCTGCTTTTTGAGCGATGGAATTTGCACAGGATGTTTCCTGCCCCTGGAGTTTGGTCATCGCTTTAATCAGGTCCTGATCTCCAAATGCATATCCCACTCTCCAGCCTGTCATTGCATAAGATTTTGATAAAGTCATGAAAGTGATTACATCAGCACCAACGTCATTGAGACACTCTATACTTTTGAAGGGTTCTTCATAGACTAATTGCTCATAACATTCATCAGAAAAAACCACCCATCCCTGCTGTTTTGCAATATCCAATATACGTTTAACAGCATTATCTGACCAAACCGCACCGGTAGGATTTGAAGGACTATTGATGATAACCCCTTTTACGTTGGGAGTGATTTTATTTTCCAAACTTTCAAATTCAGGCTCATATTGATTTTCCTCGTCAGTCCCAACAATAGTCGGCTCTGCATCCGATAACCTCACCATTTCCGGATAAGAAACCCAATAAGGAGAGAAAATTATTACTTCCTCGCCTTTTTCAAATAGTGCCTGACAGGCAAGATACAGACTTTGTTTACCCCCGTTTGACACCAAAACCTGGTTGGAATTAATACCGATGTTATTATCCCGTTTTACTTTCGATTGAATTGCTGACTTTAAATCAGTTATCCCGCCGACGGGAGTGTATTTCGTAAACCCTTCGTCTAAAGCAGATTTTGCAGCTTCACAAATATGTGTTGATGTTGAAAAGTCAGGTTCTCCAACTGTAAAATCAATAACATCCAATCCCTCTTGCCGCATTTGAGAAGCTTTTGCAGCCATTTGCATGGTGAAGGAAGGTTTAAGTCTTGATATACGACTGGCAAATTTCATTTTTAATATAGATTTTTCTTAAAAAAATGGGTTCCAAAAAAAGTTTGATACATTTCAGAGCTGATGCTGTTTTTTATGATATTTCCCCCTGTTAAAATTAAATTCATCAGAATTACCGGTGATTTCGGTGTCCTTAACCTTTTCAGCAAATTGGGGATGTTTTTTCTTTTTAAATTTATTGTTTCTCGATTTCTTGGTTTTATAAGAAGTTGCCCTTTCGCTTATTTTTTGATTTGATGTGTGTTTTTTCTTTTGAAATCTGACTGGTGATTTGGCGTTTTCTGCTTTTTCCTTATTTTTTGGTTTTTTATCTTCCTGACCTTTATCTTTCAGTGATTTTTCATCAAAAGTGAAAGCATCTGGATCAAATAATCCGTAAATAGTACCAAATCCCCGTGTAATTCCATTCCCTAAACCAATGTAATTCGGTAGTACAATATTTGTCTTAAATCCTCCATAAAAGGAACCCCAGTTTTTCTCTCCTACAGGTTTTGGAAACAAAGATGATAATGAAAGCCAAGTGAATATTTTTGTTTTAATAGTTATCCCCATTTCTTTACCTAAAAATAAAATATTATGAGTAAGCAACTGACTAAGATATTTGATTCGTCCTGAATTATCCAAATCCTTGTATCGTTTATTTGTAACCGGGTTCAACGCAACCCAGGGAGAAATGAATCTATACCTTACAGGACGATTGGATGGGATCAGTATTTCTGTTTGTTCATCAACGTTGACATCATTTACTTGAAATGTAATATTGCCAAAATCAAGAGTATTAAATTTTTCACTCATGGATAGCAAAGAATCCACTCCTTCATTAATTCCAACAAGATAAATTTGTTCATTCAGTATTTTCACCTGAACACGTGGATACAAGAATTCTTTTCTATATTGTCCATTAAGTAGTGGAATAACCGGATCATCTGCAAATTGATTCATTAAAACACCTTTAACCTGATAGGGTGTTTTCTTTACCGGTTTATCCGTAATAAGTCGGACAGTTACTGTCCGCAGGGAGTTCGCTTTCTGGCTGTTTTCCTCCATAGTATGACCTCTTTATAAATTATGAAAATCATTTTTTAAATTTTATTTATTGACTCATTGTATTCATGAATTCCTCATTGGATTTTGTCCGTTTCATTCTTTCCTGAAAGAACTCCATTGCCTCAATAGGTTTCATGTCATTAAATAATTTTCTTAAAATCCACATTCTTCCCAAATGTTTTTTACTGACCATTAGTTCTTCCCTGCGGGTTCCAGACCGAATGAGATCAAAAGAGGGGAAAATACGGCGGTCACTCAGATTTCTATCCAATACGAGTTCCATATTTCCTGTTCCCTTGAATTCCTCAAAAATAACATCATCCATCCGGCTCCCCGTATCAACAAGAGCTGTTGCAACAATTGTAAGAGTTCCACCTTCTTCCGTATTTCTTGCAGCACCGAAAAACTGTTTTGGTTTTTTGAGGGCGTTAGCGTCAACACCTCCTGATAAAATTTTACCACTATGAGGTACTACGGCATTATGTGCCCGAGCCAAACGAGTGATACTGTCAAGCAAAATAACTACATCATCTCCATATTCTACCATTCTTTTCGCTTTCTGCAATACCATATCCGCAACTGCTACATGCCGCTCCGGTACCTCATCAAATGTGGAACTTACCACCTCCGCATCCACATTGCGTTTCATATCGGTCACTTCTTCCGGTCGTTCATCAATGAGCAATATAAGCAGTTTGGTTTTGGGTGAGTTTTTCCTGATGGCATTTGCAAGATGCTGAAGCAGGATGGTTTTTCCCGTCTTGGGTGCAGCAACAATTAATCCTCTCTGCCCTTTTCCAATAGGAGAAATTAAATCTAAAATGCGCATAGAAAGGTTTTTTGAATCCGTCTCCAAAACAAATTTCTCTTCCGGATAAAATGGAGTGAGATTATCAAAAAGTATTGCTTTTTTTACTTCTTCATATGGACGATCATTGACTAAGTCTATCTTAAGTAAGGCGTAAAATCGTTCTTTTGTTTTTGGGGGTCTGATCTGTCCGGATATAAGGTGTCCGGTACGAAGACCAAATCGTTTAATTTGGGAAGGGCTCACATAAACGTCATCCGGTCCCGGTAAATAATTGAAGTCCGGACTCCGAAGAAATCCATATCCATCAGACATAACTTCAAGTACACCTTTGGCATACAACACTCCATCCTTTTCAGCTTGTGCTTTAAGGATTCGTACAATCAACTCCTGCTTGTTCAAACCGGAAACAGATTGGACACCAATATCTTCTGATAATTTTGTAAGTTCTTTAATTTTTAAAGATTTTAATTCATTTACATCCATTGAGGATTCCTAAAAGGGAAAAGGGTTCTTATAAAGAAAAACCTGCTGAGAGCGGGTTGCAACTTTGGTAAGAAATTACATCAGATGACGCCAGAGTCAAAGGAAAAATCAAATAAATCAAAAACTTCCTTGGCTATGTAATGGCTTCCAAAAATAATTACAGGGACAGAAGGATTTTTCCTGTGTTCTAATTTTATCCAAGTATTGTGAATATTTTCAGAAGGGTGACTTAAAATTCCATATTTCTTTAACTTGTTGCTCAACTCCGAGGGGGGAAATAAATCGGCATTTTCTGCTGATATAGTGATTAATGCTGAAAAATTTCCTTTAATTTCCTGTACAATAAGTTCCAATTCCTTATCTTCTTTTAGAGAAAATATTCCGATTGGTTTCTGAGGATATATAGCATTCAATGTTTTTAATATTGCATTTAATCCATGGGCATTATGTGCTACATCATAAAATATTGGACTATTTTTATCCAATTTTTGTAGTCTTCCCGGCCAAATTGTTTTATTCAACCCTTTTTGAATGATAGCAGTGGAAACTGTCCCATCATAAGCCAAAACAGATTTAATTGCTGTTGCTGTATTTACTACCTGATGATTTCCAATTAGTGGAGCAGAATATGTAATATCATTTAATCGAAAAAGTGTATTCATTTTTTTCTGATTGGTCTTTAAAATAACAGGAGTTTTTACAAAATAACATGGAGATTTATTTTGACTTGAAATTTTCTTTAAGACAATGGCTGCATCCTGATCTTGTGGAGCAATTACAACCGGTATTTTGTGTTTGATGATTCCACCTTTTTCTTTAGCAATTTCTCTTAAGTTTCTGCCTAATAAATGCTGATGGTCCAGGGCAATCGGTGTGATAACCGTCAGTTCCGGAGAGAGTACATTTGTGGAATCGAGTCTTCCTCCAAGTCCGGTCTCAATCACTGCAACATCCACAGATGATTTATCAAAATACCAAAATGCCATCGCAGTCGTAGCCTCGAAAAACGTAACAGGGATTTCATCAAAACTGTTTCTGTACTGCTTTACAAATTGAAGGATATATTTATCTGAAATGGGAATTCCATTCACTCGAATTCGTTCATTAAAATGAAGTAAATGAGGTGAAGTGTACAATCCTGTTTTTAAATCAGCTTCACGAAATATAGAGGCCATCATTGCGCAGGTAGAACCTTTACCGTTTGTGCCGGAAATATGAATTGTTGGAAATCGTATATGTGGATTTCCAACTTTTTCTAAAAGACGTTCTGTATGTTCCAGTCCGACTTTAATTCCACGGCGTTCTAAACCGTATAAATAGGTAAATAATTTATTCAAGGTAATTTATTCAGTGCCGGGAAAATAAATACAGCACATTTAAGGTTATTTTTTTTCTAAGTCTGTAAAAAATAAATTGGAAACAGAATTTCCAAGAAACCTCT